>JBLNDH010000243.1:0-5782 GCA_050261455.1 Bacillota bacterium | reverse complement strand
GAAGGGGTCTGTGGGGGATGGGGTGAGGACACGTTTGGCGCCGTGGGGAGGGCCGCGGACAGCACACTGGTTTGTGTGAGGAAGGCCGAATCGATGAGGAAGTAGTCGTCGCCGTCCACCTTACCGTCGAAGTTCAGATCGCCGTTCTGATAGCCGGTGGATTGGGTGATGAAGCCGGAGTCGATCAGGAAGTAGTCGTCCCCGTCCACGATGCCATTGAGATCCAGATCGCCATTCCAGGTGTACTTGATCAGGATGTCGTTTTCGGTGACGGGGAGGCCGGCGAAGGAGGAGAGGATGGGCGAGCCATCCTGGTCGTTGAGGAGGATGGAGAGGCCGGTGTACTCGTTCCCATTGGCAGCGGAGCTGCCAATGCCGCTACCGTTGGAGGCGCGGGCGGATTTGATGGAGGCGGAGAGGGTGGAGAGGAGGGATTGTTTGGTTTCGGGGGTGGCGCTGATGATCAGGGCGTGGGTGGCGACGTCGAGGGTGGCATTGGGGGCGAGGGTCAGGGAGGAGAGGTGTTGGGGGGTGGTCAGGAGGACGTGGGTGTCGTTCTCCAGGGAGAGGTTCAGGCCGGCGAGGTTGCTGGCCAGGGTGTAGTGGCCACCTTGGAGGGTGAGGTGGGTGAGGGAGCTGAGGGGGAGGGATTGGGTGGGCGGGGCTTGGTCGGGGGTGGTATTGCGGAAGATTTCCAGGGTGGAGTCGGTGAGGCGGAGGAGGAAGGTGTCGGAGGGGGAGCCGCTGAGGGTGAGGGTGGTGGGGTGGGATTCGTAGGCGCCCAAGTCCACGGTGCCGTCCTGGATGCGGGGGTTGCCGGCGAGGTCGGTGGTGAGATCGGCGGGCAAAGCGGCGTTGAGGCCGGCGTTGAGGGCGGGGGAGGTGGGGCTTAGACGGAGGTCGCCGTAGTCGTCGTCGGGGGTGCCCCATTTGGCGTCGGGGCCGGGGGAGGGGCTGCGGAGGAATTGGGGGTCGGCATCGAGGTTGGCGAGGCCGGGGTAGCCGCCTTGGATGAGGGTGTGGGTGATCGCGGGCTTGTAGCGGTCGTCGGAGTTGTCGATGGCCGAGCTGTTGCCCCAGAGGATGCAATTGGTGAGCGTGGGCGAGGCGGAATAATAGTTGTACATCACACCCCCGCTGCCAGCCGAGTTTCCGGTGAAGGTGCAGTTGATGAGCTTGGAAAGGAAATCGCCGTAGGTGTACATCCCGCCGCCAGAATCGGCCCGGTTGTTGCTGAAGACGCAGTTGATGAGCGTAATATTAGCGGAGTTGAAGGCGCAGGTACCGCCGCCTTCTTTGGCCGAATTCCCGATGAAAGTGCAGTTGATGAGCTTGGGAGTGGATATGGTGCTGCACATTCCTCCGCCATTTGTGGCCGAGTTCCCGATGAAGGTGCAATCGGTGAGCTTGGGGGAGGAAGAATAATAGCTGAATATCGCGCCACCGTTGGTACTGGCCGAGTTGCCGATGAAGGTGCAGTGATCGAGTGTGGGGGAGGAGGCATATTCGTTGCACATCGCACCGCCGTTGTCGTCTACCGGAGGAAAGCTGCCGTCGTTTGCGGAGTTCCCGATGAAGGTGCAGTTGGTCAGCGTGGGGGATGCATTGTTGTTGTACATTGCACCGCCACGGTTGTTGCTGAAGATGCAGTTGTTGAGCGTCGGGCAAGAGGACTTGCCGTTGGACATGCCAGCGCCCCGATAGTTATAACCATCACTGCCATAGGAATTGCCGGCGGTGATGGTCACGCCATCGAGGACGGCGGTGGGGTCGACACCGCCGCCGTCGACGATGGAGTAGCTGTTGTCATCGGGGGTGCTGGGATCGCCAATCTCGCCGGAGAGGATGGTGGGATGGGCGGCGGGGTTGCGCTGCTCCCAGGTGCCGCCGCCGTCGGGGAAGCCACCGTAAACGGCTACCTGGTTTCGGAGCCAGAAGGAATCGCCGCGTTTCGTGCCCGGGGTGTAGGTTCCGGCCGCCACGTAGATCAGTGTTCCTGGCTTGGCCGCAAACAACGCCGACGTCAGGCTCGTGTAGGCGTCGGCCCAACTGGCGCCGTTGTTGGCTCCCTTGGCCGTGTCATCCACGTAGAGCACCGGCGGGTGGTCGTCATTGGCGAGGATGGTGATGGTCAGGGTGTCGGGCGTACCAAGCCGGGCGTTGCTCGGCTCGCCCAAACGCACCGTGATGGTTTCGTCGGGTTCGGTTTGGGCGTCGTTGAAGATTTGGACTTGGAAGCTGGTGATGGTGGAGCCAGGCGGGAATTCGACCCAGTCAAAGTTAAAGCAGCGGTAGTCGCGGTTGAGGGTGGCGGTGCCACCTATCAGCAGGGGAACGTCGATGTTCGTCGAAGCCGGCTGGGAGAGGTTGAGCGTGAACGTAAGGGTGCCGGCGTCTTCCTGGACCGCTTGGGTGGAGACGGCCAACGAGACAATGGGGAAGACGGGGGCTTCGTAGGCGCCCAGGTCCACGGTGCCGTCCTGGAGGCGGGGGTTGCCGGCGAGGTCGGCGGGGAGGGCGGCGTTCAGGGCGGGGGAGGATTGATCGACGTAGAGGATGGAGAGGAGGAGGCGGGACTCCAGGGGCTCGGAGGCGTAGAGGGGGCGGTGGCGATTGGGGTGTCGGCGGAGGCTGGGGTGGAGTTTCCGGTGGCTTGAGAATCGCTGATTGGCTTGCGTCATGGCTGGCTTCCCACTTTTGGTGAATCCGATCGAACCCCGCCCTTTGGGGGTGGTATCGGAATTATGAACGACAAATGGATGGAAGGGAAGAGGGGAGAGGGAAAATGTGTGCGGTGATGGCGGGGAGATGGGGGCAGGTTGGGTTGGGGAGAAGGAGGCGGGGGTCTGTTGAGAATCAGATCGTTCCGGCCCAGGAGAGCAAAGCTCGCGAAGCCGCTAAGACGCGCAGAGGACGCGAAGGAAGAAAGAATCAGAGCAGTTCCCGTTTGGGTGTACAGCGGGCTCTGAACCCTCACCCCAGCCCTCTCCCGGAGTACCGGGCGAGGGGGAAGAGAAGCAGGGGTCAGGGGTGAGGGGAGAGGGGTCAGGAGGGCAGACAGGAATGTCTACCCCACCCCTTTCCGGCACTCCCCGGCGCCAATGGCGCGAAGATCAGTAAACGGGGGCGGGAGGATGGGAGGTGCGGAGAGGGCGATGGGTGCGCACTCGGTGTGGAGGGGATGGGGAGGGTGGCGGGGTGAGATAAAGGGGAGAATTTGTGGGATGGGGTGGAGTCGGGGAAGGATACGGATTTTCATGAAGGAGCTGCGGATTAAGGCGGAAAGACGCAGATCGGGAAGGGCATGGGCGGGATGTTGGTACTCCGTTTTGTCGCGATCGATGGGGAACAGATTGGAGCGTGGGGGATAAATGAGTCCAAGCAAAAGCGAAAGGGGTAACACGGAGGGAACCCAGGGATGAATCCCTGGGCTTGTATGCGGTCGAGCGGAGATGGACGAGGGAAGATGAGAAGCGCGGGCGAGGAGGACAGGGGGTGACTGCAATCCTATGATTTATGGGCTGCTGCGTCGGCCGCGTGCGGGGGGCGGTATGGGCAGCCTGGCGTACGGGACTGAATGGGGGAATGGCGCAAGCTGGCCGGTTGGGGGATGAGCTTATGGGTACGAAACCGTTTGTGGCCATTGCCATTTCACGCCTGCTTGGAGCTGGGGGCGCGACGTTGGGGCAGCGTCTGGCCAAGCGACTTGGATACGCCTATCTGGACCGGGCCATCCTGCAGCGGGTTGCCGACCAGATCGGCATCAATGATGCGGACTTGTCGCGTTGGGATGAGCACGTGTGCAGATTCTGGGAGCGTTTGGCCGATGTTTTTGCCTTGGGCCCGCCCGATGCGATCTATAGTACGCCGCCTCCGGCGAGCACCCGGATCCAGGACCAGCAGTTGTTCCAGTTGGAATCGCGGGTCATTCGCGAGGCGGCTTTCCAGCGTAACGTGGTTGTCATCGGTCGCGGCGGCTTTTGGGTGCTGCGCGACCATCCTGGACTTGTCAGCGTATTCCTGCACGCGCCCCCTTGGACCCGCATCGCGGCGGTCATGCGGACCTACAAGCTCCGCGACGAGCGGGAGGCCAAAGAGATGATCGACCGTGTAGACGATGATCGGAGGCGGTTCATTCAAACGATGACAGGCCAAACACCCGGGGATGGTCGTTGTTACCACCTCTGCATCGACACGCATCGCGCGGGCCTGGATTTGGCCGAGGAAATGGTGGTCAGCCTCGTGGCGCGGGTGCAGGAGCAGATCGGTATGGCAGGAGGCTGAGCAGGAAGGTAGCAGGATGTCTCGCATTCACCCCCCTTTCGTCCTCCAGGCATGATGGAGTCCTGTTCCTACTCGGGTGCGAGTGTCGATCTTCCAGAATTTGACGTGCCGGTTGATGATCGATTAGAACATGCCGCTGGCGTTGTTTTCCGATGCAGGCGTTGGGCAGGGCCCAGGAACGCCTTCGCATTCTGGGCGTGTTATGACAACCAACAAAATCAAGTTCATCACCGGACCGATGCGGGTCCCGTTTCTGCTTCTGCCGCCGGTGTGCGTGCTCCTGGGAATCGGGACGGCTTATGGCGAGATTGGGCACATCCATTGGGCATGGGCGTGTTTGGCATTGCTCGGGGCACTGGCCGCACACATCAGCGTTAACGCGCTGAATGAATATGTGGATTGCCGCAGCGGACTGGATGCGCGGACAGAGCGTACCCCCTTCAGCGGTGGAAGCGGCACGCTGCCACAGCGCCCGGCAATGGCGTACGTGGCGCTCACGACAGGCCTGACGGCTCTGGCGATTTGCGTTGCCATCGGCATCTACTTCGCGGCCTTGTGCGGAGCGGGAATCCTGCCATTGGCGCTGATCGGTGTTTTGGTGATCCTGGCCTATACGCCATGGCTGACACACCGGCCACTGCTGTGCCTGATTGCGCCGGGGTTGGGCTTTGGGCTGATGACGCTGGGCACGCATTTCGTACTCACCGGAAGTTATTCCTGGACCGCGGCCACTGCTTCGCTGGTCCCGTTTTTTCTGGTCAGCGACCTGCTGCTTCTCAACCAGTTTCCGGATCGTGAGGCGGATAAGACGGTGGGACGGCGGCATCTGCTCATTGTGCTCGGGGCGCGTCGCAGCAGCCTGGTGTACGGTGCGTTTCTGATTGCGACATACCTGGCGGTTGTGGTCGGCGTGCTCGCAGGGGTGCTGCCGACACTGTGTTTGTTGGGCCTGCTCACGATGCCGCTTGCGGTGCTCGCAATGCGCGGGGCATATCGATTCGGCGAGGACATCCCCAAGTTGCTTCCGTACATGGGGCTCAACGTGGTTTTGAACCTGGCGACGCCGGTACTGGTGGCCATCGCGTTCTTCATCAAGAGCCACTGATCAAAACCGACTCCTTTTGAAAAACGAACGGGCGGCGAGCGGGTACAAACAGGCAGAGTCAAGCTGAAGGGTAAAGCATGAAAGATCCGCGATGGTGCGCGCGGCGGGTGTCGCGTAGTCTGGTGGCGTTCGTGTTGGCGGGGTTGGTTTTCGGTGGTGTGGTCATGGGCGCCCCTACTGTTCATGTTCATCGGCATGATGTCGCGGCTCAGGATCGGATCTTCGAGCGGGTTGAATGGGTGGTGAAACTGGATCGGGAGTATGGGAATCCATTCGATCCGGAAGAGATTGCGGTGGACGCGAAGCTGACCAGCCCATCGGGGAGGACGATGGTGTTGCCGGGGTTCTGGTATCAGGCGCAGCGGCGGGACACGGGGGATGGGGGGCGGGAGC
>JBLNDH010000242.1:0-7696 GCA_050261455.1 Bacillota bacterium | reverse complement strand
GAGTCCACGTTTCCAATCAACTGCTGGACCGGCCGGTAATAGCTGTTGAGCAGCTTGGCAGGGATCACGCCGATGATGACGACGGCGATCGCCAGCGGCACCAGCACGCTCACTTCACGCGGGCTCAGATCCATCGGCAGGGCCGATACGGACTGGCCATGGCCGGGGGTGGCGGCTTGAGCCGGGTCGTGGCCCTCGTGTTCGTGGTTTGCGGGTGTTTTCAGCGGGCCCCAGATCACGCGGGCGGTCATGTGCAGCATGTAGATGGCGCCGAGGATGATGCCCATCGCCGCGAACGCGCCGAAGATGATCCCCAGGTATTGCGATCGGAACGCGCCCAGGATCGTCAGGAATTCCGAGGGGAAGCCATTGAGCCCGGGCAGGCCGATGCTGCTCAGGACGAAAAGCACGAAGAAGAACGCCATGACCGGCATCTGCTTGGCCAGGCCGGACAGTTCGTTGATGTCGCGGGTGTGGTAGCGATCGTAGATCATGCCGACGACCAGGAACATTGCCCCGGTCGATAGGCCATGGTTGATCATGTAGAGGATCGAGCCTTGGACGCCTTCGTAGTTCATGGCGGCGATCCCGAGCACGCACAGGCCCAGGTGCGACACCGAGGAATAGGCCACGAGTTTCTTGATGTCCTGCTGCACCCAGGCGACCAGGGCGCCGTAGATGACGCCGATGACGCACAGCAGGCCGATGATCTGGATCAGCGTGGGGAAGAGCACGCTGCCAGTGGCGGCGTGGACGAAACCGATGGGCAAGGCCAGACGCAGGATGCCGTAGGTCCCCAACTTCAACAGCACGCCGGCCAGGATGACGCTGCCGGCGGTCGGGGCTTCGGTGTGCGCCAAGGGAAGCCAGGTGTGCAGCGGGAAGAGCGGCACCTTCACCGAGAAACCCACCAAAAAGCCCAGCACGATCCACCACAGCTCGGTGTGGCTGAGCATTCCTTTTTGCACGGCGGCGACCATGGTGGGGATCTCGAAGCTGCGGACGCGGACGCCCAGGTAGATGATGGCGGCCAGTGTGAAGACCGAGCCGGCGAAAGTGAACAGGAAGAACTTGGCGGCGGCGTAGCGGCGCTCCGGGCCGCCCCAGATGCCGATGATGAAGAACATCGGCACGAGCGTCAGTTCGAAGAAGACGTAGAAGAGCAGGGCATCCTGGGCGATGAAGACGCCGAGCATGGCCGCCAGCAGGACCAGCATCCACCCGTAGTACTCTTTTTGGCGCTGCTGAATGCTCTGGAAGCTGGCGGCGATCGCCAGCGGCTGCAGAAAGGTCGTCAGCGCCACCAGCCACAGGCTGATCGCGTCGGTGCCGAGCTTGAAGCTGAAGCCCGCGGCGCTGATAGTGCCCAGGTTGATCGAATACTGAATGCCCGCGGCCTTCCAGTCATACCCAACCAGCAGGGCCAAGGCGAGGCCGGCGTCGATGAGGCTAGCGAAAAGCGCCACGACCTTGGCAGCCCGGGCCTCACGCACCAGCGCGCAGCCGATCGCGCCGAGGATCGGGACCACCAGGAGCAGGACGAGCAGGTATTGCATAATCGTTCAGCGGGGGCAGGCCCCGCGTTTGTTCCTCTATGGCTTAGTCATGCCGACTTACCACAGCACAATCCACAGAATGATCGCGATCGCCGCCAGCATCAGCATCGCGTAGCCTTGCAGCGAGCCACGCTGGGTCGTCAACTTCAGCGTGAAGCCGGACAATTGCGGGACAAAGGCGACGATCCAGATGATTCCATCGATCACGTACCGATCGAACGAGAAGAATGCCTTTCCCAGGTTGCGCAGCGGCTCGACGATGCCGGCCTGGTAGACTTCATCCACCCAGAACTTGGCTTCGAGCAATCGCGTGAGCCGGGGGAAACGGGCGGCCAGTTGTTCGGCCTTGGCCCGGTCCTTCAAATGCATCATGTAAGCCAGCAGTATGCCGAGGAATGCGATCAGGATGCTGGCGGCGACGAGGGAGTTGTGGGCCGTGGTGGCATGGGTGATTTCGCCGACTCCCATGGCCTGCAACTCGTCGGGCTCCAAGTGCTGGCCAAACATCGGCGCATCCAGGGGCACGTTGATGCCTGCCTTGGGGTAATACTGCAGGGCCGTGTTATATCCCAGGATCATCGACGGGCTCTTGCCGAGGAAATTGCCCAAGGCGTGCGTCGGCATGTTCAGCAGGCCCGCGAAGATGGCTCCGAGCGTCAGAATTGCCAGCGGCAGCATCATGCTGAGCGGCTCGTGCGTGTGGGCGTGCTGGGGGGCATGGTGGGTTTGGCCCACATCGACGCCCGATTCGGGGGCCGTTCCGGTCTGAATCGCCGGCTCACTGGCGGCAGCGTGCTCGTGGGGCTCGTGGGCGATGCCATGCGCCTGTGCCGGCGCCGCTGGAATGATCTCCGGGCCTTCGAAGACCCGGAAATACAGGCGGAATGTGTAATACGCGGTCAACAGCGCCGTCACGAGCAGGACGAAGCCCAGAAACTTGTTGTAGTCCCAGGCGGCAACCACGATCTCATCTTTCGACCAGAAACCCGAGAAGGGGATCACCCCGGCCAGCGCCAAACATCCTGCCAGCATGAACCAGCGGGTCCACGGCAGTACCCGTTTCAGGCCGCTCATCGTTCGCATGTCGAGTTGTCCCGCCATGGCGTGCATGACCACGCCGGAGGAGAGGAACAGCAGGGCCTTGAAGAAGGCGTGGGTTGCCAGGTGGAACATGCCCGCGACCGGCGCCAGCACCGCGGCACCGACGAACATGAACCCCAACTGGCTGATGGTCGAGTATGCAAAAACCTTTTTCAGATCGAATTGCCGGAGTGCGATGACGGCCGCCAGGATGGCGGTGAACGCCCCCACCGCCGCCACCGTGTCCAACGCCAGCTTGTTGATGACAAAGAGCGTGCTGCAGCGAACGATCATGTACACGCCGGCGGTCACCATGGTCGCCGCGTGGATCAGGGCGCTGACGGGCGTGGGGCCTTCCATGGCATCGGGCAGCCAGACGTAAAGGGGAAATTGCGCCGATTTGCCGAAGGCGCCGAGCATCAGCAGGAAGGGAATCCATTGGGCCGCGCTGGCTTTCCAGGGTTCCAGCTGGGCGACGTATTGCGGATCGGTGGCCAGTTGGGTGGCTTTGATCAGTACGCCGGTGTCGCTCATGGAGCCGAAAAAGCTGACCGTGCCGAAGACCACGTAAATCAGCATGATCCCCAGCGCGAAGCCGCAGTCGCCGATGCGGTTGACCAGGAAGGCTTTCTTGGCCGCCTCGCGTGCGGCGGGACGCTCGTAGTAGTAGCCGATCAGCAGATAGGAACAGAGGCCCACCCCTTCCCAGCCCAGATAAAACAGGACGAAATTGTTGGCCATGACCAGCATTGTCATGGCGAACACAAACAGGCCCATGTAGGCGAAGAAGCGGAAGTACCCCGCCTCGCCGGCCATGTACCCCTTGGAATAGACGGTAATGAAGAAGCTGATCCCCGTGACGATGCAGAGCATCACCACGCTCAGGGGATCGATGAGGAACCCGACGGTCGCCTTGAACGCCCCGGCCTGGATCCAGGTATACCAATCCTGGCTGGCGGCGAGTGGGAACGCGCTGGCGAGTTTCACATAAGGCCAGGGAGTATTCGCTGGCGTGAGACTACCCTGGTGCGCGACCATCTGCACCAATAGCAAAATGCTTAGTGCCGCACTAATCCCGACGCCGATCCAGATCGGCCAGTGTGATTGTTGCTTTAACCAACGCGCGCCAAAAAAGCCCGCGACCGCCGCCCCGGCCAGGGGTAGCAGCGGAATCAAGTACGAGTGATCGACCGTGAACAATGAGTCCATCGGAATATGGCTTATGTAGGGTCCGCTTTAGCGGACGTGGTTCCTATCCTTTTAGATCACGCCACGCATCGGCATCGAGCGTATTCCTCCGGCGGAACAATAGCACGACCAAACCCAGCGCCACCGACGCCTCGGCGGCGGCGATGACCAGCAGGAAAATCACGAACGCCTGGCCGTCGAAATTCAGGTGATACCGGCCAAAAGCGATGAAGTTGATCGCGGCCCCTTGGAACATCAGCTCCGTGCTGAGAAACAGGATGATCAGGTTCCGCCGGGTCATGAAACCGATCAGGCCGATCACAAAGAGGATCGCACCCACTGCGAGATAACGTTGTAACACCAGCTCGGTCATGAGTTTAACCGCTAATCCTAGTGCTCCGGATACGCCTTGGCCGTTGGGTTCTCCGTTCCATCGATGGGGATGGTATGGGGATTGTCATCCACGCCGGTTGGGGTGCCGGCCGTCGTCACCAGTTGACCCGACCCCGGTGCCCGGGCGGAAAGCACATCGCCATGCAGGACTGGCTCCGCCGCCACGCGCCGTCGGGCGATGACGATGGCACCGACCATCGCCAGGGTCAGGATGATACCAGCCAGTTCCAGGCTGATGATCTGCGTCGTAAACAGGTATTGGGCCAGCTCTTGCAGGGATGTCGCCGCCGTCACCTGCGGGCCCATGGCCGCGGCGGCCTGGGGAGTGCTGGCCGGTGCCGTCAGCCCCGGGCCACGATCAAAGATCACGAACAGCATCAACCCCATCAGCAGGAACCCCACCGCCGAGGCGATGATCGGATCCCGGCTGGTCCGGTCGTATTCGGCCGAGACGTATTCGGTGCCGATGCTCTGGGCCTGCTGGGCCAGCATGATGACAAAGACATAGGTCACCAGGATGGCTCCGGCGTAGATCAGGATCAGGGCCGCCGCCATGAACTCCGCCCACATCAGCACGAACAGCCCGGCGCTGGCGACGACCGTGAGCACGAAATAAAGCGCCGCATACACCGGTTTCTCATGGCTGATGACCCGGAGGGCACTGATGATGGCGATGCCCGAAAAAATCCAGAAATAGAGGTCTCCCGTGCCCTGGGCCCCCTGCCGGACCAGCAAGGCGGCCAGAATCAGCATCGCTGCCAGCACCAGGACCCCGCCGATGGCTTGGATCGATTTCTCCCGCCGGCTGGGCAAAAGCAAAACCGTCCCCACCCCAGCCAGCACGCACAATACCAGCACCACCACTGGCGGAATAACCGCAGCTGCGACGGGCAGGCTTACGAAGAAAGTGGGTGCAAGTGCAGGCATCGGTAATCACTTAAGCCAGGACCAGTCGGCAATTCACGTGGACCCTGAAGTCTAAGAGTGGCTTTTGCGTTTGGCAAGCTGGTTGTAATCCAGCTTACGCATCCGCTGAATTCCTGCTTTGACTTTTCCCAAGCCGGACCGGAGCGCAGCGGAGGTCCGGATCAACTCTGATATCGCGGAGAATCCGGCCCTGCGCTGCGCTACAGGCCGGCTTGAGGGTTGCTCACATGGGCTCCTTCTCCACCGTTTCGTCGTACATCTTCAGCAGCTTGGCCTTGTCGAAAATCATTTCCTGGCGCGTCAGGCCGACCATGTCGTATTCGTGGGTCAATTCGATGGCGTCCACCGGGCAGGCTTCCTCGCACATGCCACAGTATATGCATCGAAGCTCATCAATATCGAACTTGATGGGGTACTTCTCGCGGTCCGACCAGGGGGCTTCGCCGGCTTCGATGTGGATGCAACGGGCCGGGCAGGCGGTGGAGCACATGAAACACGCCACACACTTCACGCGTCCTTCCTCGTCCTTGTTCAGCCGGTGCACGCCGCGGTAGGTGCGGCGGAGAATGCCGCCGGCCTCGACCGGAATGTCCTCACGCCTCTCCTCGGGATACTGAATCACTCGATCCTTCCCGACCAGCGTCTGGAACATGTGCTTCATCGTGGTGCCCAGGCCGACAAGCACCTGCGGCAGGTAAAACTGGTCCGCCAGGGACAGCTTCGGCTCTTCGAGAACGATGACGTCGGTATCTTTCATCGGTAGTTGCCAGTTGTTAGTTGCCAGTTGCCAAGGTCATTCTATGCCGTGGTTCCTGCGGGGAGCGGGGTCTTGGTGAATCGGCTGTCTTCGATCCGCAATCGGCGGTTGGTTTCCGGAGGCGGCGGGAGCATTCGACTGATGAGCATGGCCGCTCCCAGTACGATCAGATTGACGATCAGCAGAACCACCGCCGTCCATCCGCTGATGCCCCGGCCGAGCTTGAAAGTCTCATCCTGTGGCCCGACGAAATAGAGCACCACGGCCGTGACCAGCACCATGGCCAACGCCAGGGGAATCATCGCTCGCCAGGCTACCATCATGAGCTGGTCAAAGCGGAATCGTGGCAGGCTCCAGCGGACCCACATGAAGACAAAAATGACCACAACGATCTTCACGAAGTAAACCAGGCACCGCAGCAGGATCAGGCCGATGCTGCTCGTCACCGAGGGGTTGGCCGGATCGACGCTGCCGTTCAGGCCCCAGAAGTGCCACCCGCCGAAGAACAACGCCACGCACACGGCGCTGGTGGCGATCATCTCCGCGTATTCGGCCAGGAAAAACAAGGCGAATCGCATCGAGCTGTACTCGGTGTGATATCCGCCGACCAGTTCCTGCTCGGCCTCGGCCAGATCAAAGGGGGCTCGGTTGGCCTCGGCGTGAATACACACCAGGAACATCAAAAACGCCAATGGTTGTGAGAAGACGTTCCAGGCCGGAATGAACCCGGCCCAGTAGTGGGCCTGCCGATCGACGATCTGGTTGAGTTCCAACGTGCCCGACATCAGTACGATCGTCAGCAGCGACAGGCCGAGCGGAATCTCATAGGAGATCATCTGGGCGGTGGCGCGCAGGCCGCCGAGGAACGAGTATTTGTTGTTGGATGCCCACCCGCCCACGACCACGCCATACACCGCCAGCGACAATACGGCAATGAGAAACAACACGCCGATGTTCAGGTCGGCGATCTGGAAGGCGTATTGGTACGTGACTGCATACGTCGTGGGATTCACTGCCTGCGGCAGGCCAACCAGGGATGCATTCATGGGGATCGATGCATTGGCGGCCGCCAATACATCCTCTCCGGCGGGAATGGTGATCTGCCGTGTTCCTCGATAGGTCCCTCCCCAGGGAATCACCGCCAAGGCCACGATGACCACGAGCATCATCACGGCCGGGGCAACGGTGAACAGGACCTTATCCACGCCGCCCGGGCGGTAATCCTCTTTCAGGAAGAACTTGAGGCCATCGGCGATCGGCTGCAGCAACCCCCTCGGCCCGACGCGATTGGGTCCGATGCGGTCCTGCACCCATGACGCGACCTTTCGTTCCAACAGAATCAGGTATGCGACGGTCCCGAGCACCACCCCAAACGCGACCAGCGCGATGTAAACGAACGGCGGAATCGATTGCAGCAGGCCCATAGTCGTTTCCTACAGTTCCACAAACTCAAACGCCGGCTCTTCCGATCGCTCTGCCGGCAGCTGGACGCTGGCAAACGGCTCGCCCATGTCCTTGCGGATCGTGGCAGCATTGTACAAACCATGCCGGCCCAACAGCTTCAGGTAGACATCCCCTTCACGCTGGGCTCCTTCGAGTGGAACCACGGCCGCAGTGAACGCCTGGAGGCGGTTCTGGTAATTCTCCCAGCACCCGTCCTTTTCCGCCCAGGCCGCCGCCGGCAGCACCACCTCCGCCGCCGCGCTCAGGCTCGTAGGCAGAATGTCCTGCACCACCCGGAATCCCTTCTTGAACGCCGCCGGCTGATCCTTGGGAATCCAATTGCTCAAATAGC
>JBLNDH010000241.1:0-7667 GCA_050261455.1 Bacillota bacterium | reverse complement strand
GAGCGGGGGGCGGGGAGGGTCGCAGCGACTGATTGACAATTGAAAGCTGGCAATTATTAATCGACAATTGAGGAGATGGGATTGGATGGGGGCGAAGCATGCGCCTGGGCAAGGGGGCGAGTGGCGGGGAGGGTCTTGGAAAGGTGGGCACGACTGCATAGGCAGGAGATCGGGTGGCAAAAGACATGTCTATTTCAAGGCGTGGATTCCTATGGGGAACCTTGGGGGGTATTGCGTCGGGCATTCTGAGTGGTTGTGAAAGGAAAGGGTCGCGGTCGGGATCCTTCGGGGCGGTCAAAGGCGTGAGCAGTGCCGAGCGGGCGGTGGAGGGCGCGCGGCGATTCGCGGGCGTCAGTCTGAAGATAGGATCTGAACGCGGGCCTCAGGCAGACGAGTTGGTGCGGTATAGCGGGCCGCTGTGGGAGCAGTTGACCGGCATTCAGATTCACGTCGTGGAACTGGGGATGCCGAGCGAACAGTACCACCGCATTGTAGCGGAACATAAGGCGAATACTGGGGCGTTGGATTGTGCATCGATTGCGCCGTCGTGGATGCCGGGTCTGTTGGCTGCGGGGGCGTTGGAGCCACTGGATGAGTACGTGGCACACTACATGGTGGCGAGGGATCTGGACGATTATCTGCCGTCGTACCGATCGATCGGGATTTGGGATGGGCATCGGTACGGGCTGTTCGATGATGGGGATGTGCTGCTGCTGTATTACCGGAAGGATCTCTTTGAGGATAAGGGGAATCGGCGGGATTTTGAGGCGAAGTATGGAAGACCTTTGGGGGATCCGCGAACGTACGATTGGCGGCAGTTCGCGGATGCGGCGAGGTTCTTTACGGAGCGAGGGCATGGACAAGGGCTGTATGGGATGGCGCCGCTGCAACGGGAGCAGGAGTGGGCGTGGTTTGAATTATTGCTGCGGATGAACGGAGGGGAGTTTTTCGATACGGCGACGATGCGGGCGATGGTGAATGCGGAGCCAGGCCGGCGTGCGATGGAGCAACTGACGGAGATGAGGCAGTTCATGCCCCCGATGGGATCGGCGGATGTGGCGAGCACAACGACGTTGGCGAGCTATCTTTCGGGAGGGGCGGCGATGGCGAGTTACTGGCCGCCGCTGGGGCGTTTGGCGGAAGGATACGGAGAGAAGAGGGACGTGGCGAATGGGCTGCCCCCGACGCAGGTGGCGGGGAAGAGCGGGTATGCGCTGCTGCCGGGGGGGCGTACGGAGGCGGCGGTGGGATTTATGTTGGGGGTGATGTCACAGAGTCGGCACAAAGAGGCGGCCTATTTGTTTGCGCAATGGTTGAGCAGTCCGGAGATCAGTTTGCGACGAGTGATGCTGCCATACTCTTGGCGAGATCCATACCGGCTGTCGCACGTGGAGTCGCCGCGGTATCGATCCCTGTGGCCGAACGCTGGGGAGTACCTGGATACCTTGCGGGCGGCGGCGAGCGGAGCGGCGATGTTGGATTTGTGTGTGTTGGGCTATGCGGAGTATGAGGAAGCGTTCTATCACGCGGCGACGGATCTGCGTTTGGGAGGCCCGGTTGGGTTGATAATGGATCAGCTAACCCGGCGGTGGGACGAGATTACCGACCAATATGGAAGAAGCCGGCAGCGTGCGGTGTACATGAAGTCTGTGCAGCGGCAGAAGGCGGTGGTGGTTGGGAAAGAGGCACGAAGGCACGAAGGCACGTAGGCACGAAGGCACGAAGGGGCGAGGGAGGGAAGAACCGGGTTGGATATGAAACTGTGGCGTTTGCGACTTCGAACCAAGCTGATTCTGGCATTTGCGATTGTGCTTCTGCCAGTGCTGGCGCTGCTTCTGGTGGGGTTTGAGGCGGGCGTAAAGCAGGGGATCAAGAATACGCTGAACGCGCAGTTGATGACGGCGGACGCGGTGGCGGTGCAGGTGGATGAGTTGTTTGCTGCGGTCAAGGGGGTGGGGTGGGCGGTGGCGAACGATCCAACGGTGCAACGGATGGATCGGGGACAACTGGATGCGCATCTGCGGCAACTGCTGGTGGCGCATCCGCTGTATGAGGCGATCGGGGTGTTTGATGCGAGGGGGAATCAACGGGGCTGGGGGCAGCTGAGCAGGCCGGGCATGTCGCAACTGGGCGTTGGCGATGGTGCGTCTTTACAGGCGGCGTTGGCAACGAATTCACCGACGATCAGCGATGTGATCAAGACCGGGAAAGGGGCCGACGAATACGGGATTGTAGCGGCGGTGCCAATTCGGGATGGCAACGGGCGGGCGGTCGGGGTCGTGGCGGTCCTGATGGATACGGATGAGCTGGCCAAGCGTTATGAAGAGTCGCGGCTTCGGCCGGGACAGGCAATTCTGCTGTGGGACCGGCGGGGGTGTCTGGCGTTTCACAGTTCGTTGCGAAGCCTGTCGCCCGAGGCGCGGCTGGCCGATCAAGATACTCCTGCGGTGCGGCAGGCGATATCGGGAAGTGCGACCACGGTCGAGGCGTATCGCAGTCGTCTGTTGGGGGGCATGCGGCTGGGCGCATTTGTGCCGACCAAGGAGTACCGCTGGGCGGTGGGGGTGACGATGTCGCGATCGGTGGCGTTGGCGCCGGTCCGGGCGACTTTGCAGAAGCAGCTGGTGGGGTTGGGA
Organism: Bacillota bacterium; assembly: GCA_050261455.1. Taxonomy (GTDB): domain Bacteria; phylum Planctomycetota; class Phycisphaerae; order Tepidisphaerales; family Tepidisphaeraceae; genus JAPLNB01. The sequence continues at coordinate 5,031 of JBLNDH010000241.1, read as the reverse complement.
CTGATTCTGGGCCTGAGCGCGGCATTGGGATTGTGGGTGGCGAGGCGACTGCTGTTGCCGGTTCAGCGATTGCAGGAGCAGGCGCAGACGCTGGGGCATGGTGATCTGTCGCGGCGGGTTCGAATTCGTTCGGGGGACGAACTGGGGGAGTTGGGGGCGGCGTTCAATGAGATGGCGTCGCGGCTGCAGGAGCGGGATGCGGCGTTGCGAGAGAGCGAGGAGCGGTTTCGGGCGACTTTCGAGCAGGCGGCGGTGGGAATCGGGCTGATGGATCTATGTGGCCGGTGGATGCGGGTGAATGACAAGCTGTGTGACATTGTGGGGTATAGCCATGAGGAACTGCTGGGAAAGACGCATCTGGAGATTACGCATCCAGACGATGTGGAGATGAGCAGGGAGTGTGTGGCGCGGGTTCTGGGAGGGGGAACGGGCACGTGTATGCGGGAGAAGCGGTACACGAGGAAGGATGGTTTGGGGGTGTGGGTGAACCTCACGGTATCGGCGGTGTGGACGGCGGAACGGAAGGCGAAGTACCTGATTGCGGTGGTGGAGGACATCACGGAGCGGAAGCGGGCGCAGGAGGATCGGGACCGACTGCTAACGAGGGAACAGGCTGCGAGGGAGCAGGCAGAGGCTGCGAACCGGGCCAAGGACCAGTTTATTGCGGTGGTGAGTCATGAGCTGCGGACGCCATTGACTCCGGTTCTGACAACGGTGGAGTTGTTGAAGCAGGACCCGAAGCTATCGGCGGAGACGCAAGCGGATCTAGAGGTGATCAAGCGGAACGTGCAGATGGAATCGCGACTGATCGACGATCTGCTTGATTTGACGCGGGCCAGCCAGGCGAAGATCCCGATTCATCGCGAGGCGGTCGATGTGCACGGCCTGATTGGCGACATCGGGGCGATGTTCCGGAAGGATAGTGAAACGAAGGGCGTGGCGTTGTGCCTGGACTTGCAGGCCGAGCGACATCGAGTGTATGGGGATCCGGGGCGGCTGCGGCAGGTGCTCTGGAACCTGGTTGGGAACGCGATGAAGTTTACGCCGGCCGGGGGCAGGATAACGGTTAGCTCATGCAATGAGGACAGCCTGTTGCGTGTGCAGGTGAAGGATACGGGAATCGGCATTGAGCCAGCGGTGATGGAGAGACTGTTCCGGCCGTTCGAGCAGGGGGAGCAGTCACGGAGCCGGCGGTATGGCGGATTGGGCCTGGGGTTGAGCATTTCCAAGTCGCTGGTGGAGATGCATGGAGGGACGGTTTCGGTTGCCAGCGAAGGAAAAGGCAAGGGGGCGGTATTCACCGTGGAATTGCCGATCCTGACTGATGTGCAGGCGGAGTTGCCGCAGGCGCCGCTGGCGAGTGTGGCGGGGCCTCGGAAGGCGGTGAAGATCCTGCTGGTGGAGGACAACGAGGATACGTTGCGGGTGATGGGGAGATTGTTGGAGCACCTGGGGCATCAGGTGAAGACGGCGCGATCTGCGAAAGAGGCGGTGGAGGCTGCCGGTGAGGAGGGTTTTGACCTGCTGATCAGCGATGTGGGGTTGCCGGATGCCACCGGTTGGGAACTGATGCAGCAGTTGCGAGCCGTAGGTCCGATCCGGGGGATTGCGATCAGCGGCTATGGCACGCCGGACGATTTGGAGCAGAGTCGCCGGGCGGGATTTGCCGAGCACATGACCAAGCCGATCAATGTACAGAAGCTGGAGGAGGTGATTGAGGCGGTGGTGAGTGGGTCGGAACATGAGGCACGAAGGCGCGAAGGCACGGAGGCACAGAGGGAGGGAGAGAGGGTTTAGGGGGCGGGCTGAGTTGGGGTGGGGACAAGGTTGAGGACAGCGGAGTTGAGGCAATAGCGGAGGCCGGTGGGTGGGGGGCCGTCGTCGAAGACGTGGCCGAGGTGGGCACCGCACTGGGAGCAATTGATTTCGGTACGGAGCGTGCCGTAGGCGTGGTCTGCCTGGGTGGTGATGGCTTCGGCGGAAATGGGCTTGTAGAAGCTGGGCCAGCCGGTGCCGGACTCGAATTTGGTTTCGGAGGAGAAGAGGGGCTGGCCGCAGATGGCGCAATGGTAGATGCCGGGGGTGTGGGTATTCCAGTATTTGCCGGTGAAGGCGCGTTCGGTGCCGGCTTCGCGGGCGATGCGGTACTGTTCGGGGGTGAGAAGCTTACGCCATTCGGCGTCGGTTTTGGCTTTCCAATGGGCGGTGCCGCAGGCGGCGTTTGGGTCGAGGCCACAGGCTGCGGTTGCGGGTTGAGTTGAGGGAGTGTTCTGATCCATGGTGGACTCTCCAACAGTTGAAAAAGAGGCACGAAGGGGGGAGGCGGCGGGAGCCGTATGAATGCTGGTGAGGGCGAAGAGGGTGACGAGGGTAGTGATTCGCATCGGTGTGCTCTCAGCTCAGTGAGCTCCTACGGTGGGTTTCTTTCCGTTGCCGAAGTGGCAGGTCCAATTCAGGCCTTGCTTTTCGTAATAGCGTTGGTGGTATTCTTCGGCGCGGTAGAAGGGGCCGGCGGGGACGATCTGAGTGATGATGGGGGAGACGTACTGGCCGGAGTCGTTGCGTTTGTCTTTCTCGGCGATCGCGAGCCGCTGCTGTTCGGGGGTGTGATAGAAGATGGCGGAGCGATACTGGGAGCCGACGTCGGGGCCTTGGCGATCGAAGGTGGTGGGGTCGTGGTTCTCGAAGAAGATCTCAAGGAGTTTCTGGTAGCTGACTTTGGTGGGGTCATAGACGACTTCGATGGCTTCGGCGTGGCCGGTGGCATCGGAGCAGACGTCGCGGTAAGTGGGGTTGGCGGTGCGGCCACCGGTGTAACCGACTTGAGTGCTGATGACGCCGGGGACTTTCTGGAAGGTGGATTGAACGCCCCAGAAACAGCCGGCGGCGAAGGTGGCGGTTTCGGTTTTCATGGAAGCCTCCTGAGTGGTGGGCTGCGTCGTGGGCTTGCCAGCGAGAGATGCCAACACGATGGCAGCGACGGATATCGCGAGGATTAAAGCGGGCCATCTGAACACAGGCAGCTCCTGCTTGTTATTGAGGATTGTAGGCCGTGGATACGCGTATGGTACAGAATTGATCCGAATATAAGGAAGAGGATGGTTGGTGCTGAGGCAAGGGTTGTCCGGTATGGGGATTGCGGGCTTTCCCAGGAGTCAATCGATGGGAGGTGCCTCTATGGAAGTCCGGGTAGTGCCGGAGGATCAGTGGGTTCAGTTTGCCAATGCGTTCAGCCGGGATCACGTGGGGCAGGCGGTGACGATTGAAGTGGTGGAGGCGGAGGCTGGGAGGCGAGCGATTGCGCAGGGGTTGCCGCTGCAAGGGGTGAGTTTTGATTTGCGGGGCACGCGGCCGGCTTCGGTCGAGGTGAGTGCTGGAGAACGGCCTGATCAGCATGTCCGTCACGTGATCGACATGCCAATGTTCATTCGGGTGACCAAGGGAGATCAAGGGGAAGATACGCGTCTGGAGATTGAGCCGGCCCGAGGGCCGAGGACGCAGGTGGTGCTTCAGGGCTCGCCGGTGGTGAGCTGAGCGAGGGTGCGGCGGGTTTCGGCGGCGAGGCGGATGCCGACGAGCTCTTCTTCGTCAACGACAACCCAGGCGCCGGTCATTTGGAGTTCCCAGCGTTCGGCGTGGTAGCGTGCGCGGACGAGGATGTGGGCGTCGGGGTTCAGAGCACGGCAGAGGTTGATCACCTGGCGGCAGGAGGTGGGGTCGGGAATGGTGACGACGACGACGGCGGCATACAGGATTCCCACGCTTTGAAGAATCTCGGCTTGCCAGGCGTTGCCGACGCGGGTGCGCAGGCCGTAGCGTTCGGCGACGGCGATCATGCGGGGATTGAGGTCGATTACGACGATTTCATCGCGGTGTTGTTCCATGAGGGCTTCGGCGACGCGTTGGCCGGCGGGGCCGAAACCAATGATGAGAATGCGGGTGCGCTGGGCGTGCTCTTCTGGAGCAGGTTTGGGAAGGGGCCCGTTCAGGGGGCGGGCTTCGAGCCAGCGGGCGGCGGGGCCGGCCAATTGTACGAGATAAGGGGTGATGGCCAGGGTGATGACGGAGGATGAGGCCACGAGCTGGAACAATTGATCACCGAGCAAGGTGCCGCGGGCGATCTGGGCGAGGACGAAGGAGAATTCGCCGATTTGAGTCAGGCAGAGGCCTGTGGCCAGTGCGATGCCCGGGGAGACGCCGAGGGATCGCATGACCAGCCAGACGACGGCGACCTTGACGAGGAGGATGCCCACGATGACAGCGCCGACGAGGTGGGCATGGAAGAGGACCCAATGGGGGTCGGCGAGCATACCAATGGAGGCGAAGAAGAGGGTGACGAAGACGGTTCGGAGGGAGGCGACATCGGCGCGGATCTGGACTGCGAAGGGGGATTCGGCCAGGAGGACGCCGGCGAAGAACGCGCCGATGGAGGGGGAAATGCCGAGTTCTTCCGCTGTGACGGCGGAGCCGATGGCCATGATGATGGCCAGGAGGATGGGGAACTCGCGGTTGGCCGCCCACTGGCTCAGGTTGAGGAGTCTGGGGGCGATGACATTGAAGAGGACGCGGAAGGCCAGGAGCATGGCGGTACCGGCGATGGCTGTGCGGGCGACGATCCAGAGCATGCCGGGGGCGCTTTTGCCGCCGGCGGAGAGGGCGGAGACGAGTAGCGCCAGGGGGACGACGGCGAGGTCCTGGAGGAGCAGGATAGCCAGGGAGTAACGGCCGTAGGGGCTTTCGAGCTCGGTGCGTTCGGTGAGGAGACGGAGGACGGAAGCGGTGCTGGAGAGAGCGATCATGCCGCCGATAACGATGGCGGTGCGGGGCGTGAGGCCAAGGGCGGTGCAAATGGCAGCCACGACGAGCATGGTGACAAAGACCTGAAGGGTGCCGCCGATGAGTCCGACGCGGCCAAGGCGGCGAAGGTGGCGGAAGGAGAATTCCAGGCCAATGGTGAAGAGGAGCAGACCAATGCCAAGCGTGGCGATGTTATCGACGCTACGAGTATCGCGGACGAAGCGGAGGGCATGA
>JBLNDH010000240.1:0-14628 GCA_050261455.1 Bacillota bacterium | reverse complement strand
GGTCTTCGGTGCGATCGAGAGGATCATTGGGGGTACAGAGGTGGGTTGTGTGAGTGGCAAGGATTTCGGGGAGCGATTGGCCGAGCCATTGCAGGGTATCGAGCTGGCGGACGTAGCGGCGGGTGGTTGTCCACCAGGACCGCACTTCAGCGGAGGCGGCGTGGCCCGGCGGGCCGGTATGTCCGGGCAAGAAGCTAATGCGTGATTGATCGAGGCCGGCGTGGACGAGCGCCTGGGCCACCGCCGCCATGGAAGAGCCGGAGAGTCCCGGCCCCTCATCGGCGACGAGGGCGTATGCCGCGCCATGCAATTGATCGGGAGCAATGGCGACGCGTCTGGCATAGGGATGGCCGGTGGGGCGAACGGTCAAGCGACGGACGTTCCAGCCATGGGCTTTCAAGGCGGCGGCGACGGCTGCGGACAGGGTTGTGCCGATGCTGCGAATCCCCACAACGATCGCGGATTTGGGGTTGGCGTGCCGATGATTCGCGAGCCAGTCGTGAGCGGCGGCGCAGTACTGCTCGGGATAAAGTGCATAGAATGCGAAGCCTTCGGGCGTTTTTACGCGGAGGGGAATGGAGATGTTTGTATCGAGATGGTCCAAGTTGCGTGCCATCGTGGACAAGGCGGGTTGAACGTCTGACAGATGATCGAAGCACCGAGCGTAGAAGGCTTCGGCGGCTTGGTCTGTTAGCGTCTGAAACTGCTGCTTGGGGTGGTTGGCGTCTGCGGATAGTTGGGGGTTGGCATCCTCCATTGCCTGCTCCAACTGGCCGGTCTCGCAGAGCAGTCGGCGCAAGCCATCGAGGGAGTGAAGCGGGCTTGTGGCGGGTTGATGCAATGCGCTGAGCCGGTCTCGCAGGTGGGACAGTAGTTGGCCCAGCGTCGGCTTGTAGCATGGATCTCCGTAAACCATCATGAGGATCAACTCGGCGGGGATAATGTTGGGCTGGCCTGGCGATGGGGGCGGTGTTATCGCGGGCTCGTATGCAGGCGAAGCGAAGTGAGGGGAAGAGAAGTGACGAAACGGGAAGAGGGGCGTGTCATGGGGTACCAATATGCGGCGGGCAAGGCATTGGGCGGAACGCCAAACCCGGGCGGATGGCCGGGCAAACGCCTTTGGCCGGGCCCGACAAATGCAGACCGCCGTGAAGCCGGTTGAGCTAACCGATCTGATACGCCGCGGAGCGGATGAGTCATTCAAATGCGTTTGACCTGAGGCAGATTTCCGATTCAGGCATCATCTCTTGTCAGATCAGTGGCTCTTGCTACAACCCTCCCGCTGACATCGACTTGCACGCACTGGCGATGCACGGCACGCCGGCGTACGGCCGCCGGTGCTTGATTCAATGGGCAACACACGAACCTTCACTTCTGCTGAAACAGGGCAGCAGGAATGGACACGCGTGCAGGAAGATAGTCAAATGGCTGAGGTGAGCACGACGAGGGCGAGTACGCTCCACCCTACGTGCTTCTCCGCACGCTGCACGGAAGTTGTGAATTCAGAACCCAGTTATCAATTGATCCTGAAAATGAGCACATTCAAGAGAACCGCCTTCAAGACGCTGCGTTTGGTCATTCTGGCTTCGATTTGCCTTGTCAACAAGGTACACGCACAAGCGCCCTGGCCTGTGGATGGTTACCACGGTGGCATGGCGGCCCCCTCGCCTGTGCAACTGGCGAATCCCTTGCAGGGAACCGATTCCACGGGGAGCTTTTCCCATGGGAATACGTATCCGGCCATTGCTTTGCCCTTCCCCATGAACACCTGGGCTCCTTATACGCAGCCCGTCGCCGATTCCTTCTTCTATCAATACAACCAGAAGAAACTGCGCGGCATTCGCCAAACGCATCAGGCCAGTGTCTGGGTGCGCGATTACGCCGCTTTCTCCCTGATGCCCGTGTCTGGAAAACTCGCGGTCACTGAAGATGAGCGAGCCTCTGATTTCCGGCACGAAGAGGAGATCGCACAGCCCAGCTATTACCGGGCCCTCATGGACACCTGGAATGTCGTTACCGAGCTGACGCCGACCGAGCGATGCGCCCGCTTTCGCTTCACGTTCCAGAATCCGTCTGATTCCTATATCGTTCTGGATTCCTTCCCTGGGGACGCGTCGGTTGAGGTGATTGCCGCGGAAAACAAGATTGTCGGCTTCACCCGCTTTGCCACGGGCCGGGTTCCTCGGGGGTTTGCCAATTACTTTGTGATCGCCTTTGACCGCCCGTTCGTCTCCCATGGAGTGTGGACTCCTGACAACAAGATCCAGCAGGGCGTGAGCCGCCTGGCGGGCAAGCAGGCGGGGGCCTATGTGCAATTTGACACGATCAAGGATCGTAAGGTCGAATGCCGCGTTGGCTCCTCCTATATCAGCATTGAACAAGCTCAGCGCAATATCGACCGGGAGATCGGCAAGGCGGATTTTGACACAGTCCGTCAGCAAGCCGAGCAATGTTGGAACAGCGCCCTGGGACGCGTCAAGATCGAGGGCGGCACAGAAGAGCAGCATCGCACGTTCTATAGTGCGCTCTACCGCAGCGTTCTCTTTCCAAACCGATTCCATGAGCCCAACGAACAGGGCAAGCCGGTGTATTACAGCCCCTATGACGGCAAGATCCACTCGGGCGTCATGTACACCGACAGCGGCTACTGGGATACGTTCCGTGCGGCCCACCCTCTCTATAACCTCTTGTTCCCGGAGATCAGCGCCGAGATTCTGCAATCCATGATCAGCGCGTATGATCAGAGTGGATGGCTGCCCGCTTGGTCGTGCCCCGGCCAGTTCCAGTGCATGATTGGCAATCACGCCTTTTCTCTTTTGGCGGACGGCTGGGTCAAGGGCGTCAGGGATTTCGATGTGCAGAAAGCCGTGACCGCGATGGTTCATGATGCGCACAACCCGGGTCCTATCGGCACTGGGCGCAGCGGTGTAAAGACCTACGATCGCCTGGGCTATGTGGCGTTTGGAGATTCATCCGATTCCACGGCCAAGACGCTGGAATACGCCTATGACGATTTCTGCGCCGGCGTCCTGGCGCGGGCCGCTGGCCGCAATTCCGAAGCTGATGCATTCATGAAAAGCGCCATGAATTACATCAATGTCTTCGACCCCGCCACGAAATTCGCTCGGGGGCGCAAAGCCGATGGAACCTGGTGCGAGCCCTTCGACCCAATCGAATGGGGAGGCGCTTTCGTGGAAGGCAACGCCTGGCAGTGGACCTGGAGCGTCATGCATGATGTGCCCGGGCTGATCAACCTGATGGGAGGCGACAAGGCCTTCACTGACAAACTCGACACCATGTTGAGCATGGGCAGCGCGGTGAACACGGGAACCTACCGAACCATGATTCATGAAATGAGGGAGATGGTCGCTCAAAACATGGGCCAATACGCCCACTGCAACGAGCCCTGTCACCACATCTTGTATCTCTACGATTATGCCGGACAACCGTGGAAAACCCAGGCGCGGGTGCGACAAGTGATGAACATGCTCTATCAATCCACTCCCGATGGCCTCAGTGGAGATGAAGATACTGGACAGACTTCAGCCTGGTATGTGCTCAGCGCGTTGGGCATTTACCCCGTCTGTCCCGGTGATCCCAACTATGCAATCGGAAGCCCGCTCTTCAAGAAGGCCACGATTTCACTGCCTCACGGCCTCAAGTTTACAATCGCTGCCCCAAACAACGGCCCTCAGCGTCCGTATATCCACGCGGCAGTTCTTAATGGCCAGCCTTGGAACAAGGTCTATCTGAGCCATGACCAGATTGCCAAGGGCGGCCAAATCGTCTTCGACATGACCTCGGTGCCGGACTACCAGTGGGGAGTCGGTGCTGAAAGCAGGCCACCGGCATCGATGCCCCGACATGACTGACCATAGGATAGATTGCCGACAACCTGAATCCTGACGCACTGGTGATGGTGCCGCCGAATTCAGTGTCAGGCCCGGATGCGGCGCAGCGGCTCCATGTATGCGACTGCGCGGCGAGTGCGTGGGGACCGATCGGATCGGCAACTTGCGAAACGTTGGAGCACCAGTTGGACCAAGAGGCAGCCTTCTAGCAGCCTTTTGCTTCAGTAATTGCCAGAATGTTAGGTAGCGGAGAACCCTCTGGACAAAAAAAACTAGATTGCTATAGTTCTTTGACCTGTAGTGACTTGCGGGCAGATTTGATGGGCGTTGGAACGCAAGTCGTTGCAGAGCAAGAACTAAGGCCGAGTACCCAAGTGGACTAAGGGGACGGATTGCAAATCCGTTATTCGTCGGTTCGAATCCGACCTCGGCCTTTCGCTTATCCCCCTGAACAATCAAGCAGTTACGAATGAGCCGGTAAAGGGCTAGGTGCCGTTCCGCTTGTTCGCATCATTGCGATCCAGGCGGGGTGGTCGGGACGCCAGTGGGGGAAAAGGAGAATCCCTCGGGGGTGGCCTGGGAGCCCGAGGGATGGGGTTGCGGTATTTGGCGATAGCGCTGGGCTATGCGGCCTGTTTTGTGAAATCTGCGAAGGCAGAGGCGTCCTGTTTGGGATTCTTGTCGAGTGGGATCAGGTTGGCGGGCTTCTTCTCTGCCGCGGAGTTCTTTGCGGTCGGCGGCGTCAACGATTGCGGGCGATGCGTCGGCGACGCGGCTCGGTGATTTGGGTCGGTGTTTGTGGTTCGGCCGGCGGCAGCGCCATTGACCAACACGATCAGTTCATTGACGAGTGCCTTGGTCTGTTCGGCTTGTGCCGCGAGTTCTTCGCTGGCACTGGCGCTCTCCTCGGCGTTGGTCGCGTTTTGCTGGGTGACTTTGTCCATCTGACCCACGGCGGTATTTACCTGCTGGATGCCCTGGGCTTGTTCACTGGACGCAGCGGCGATCTCGCCTACCAGGCTGTGGACCTTGGTGTTGGAGGTGGTGATCTCTGCCAGCACCTTGCCGACCTCGGTGGCGATGGCGACGCCATTCTTGGCGTTGCTTACGCTTTCCTCGATCAGGGTCGAGGTGTTCTTGGCGGCCTCGGCGCTGCGCATGGCGAGATTGCGGACTTCTTCGGCCACCACGGCGAAGCCCTTGCCGGCTTCCCCGGCGCGGGCGGCTTCGACGGCGGCATTCAAGGCCAGCAGATTGGTTTGGAAAGCGATCTCGTCGATGACCTTGATGATCTTGGCGGTTTCACCGGCGCTTTTCTGGATTTCCTGGATGGCGGTCAGCATTTTACCCATGGCCTCATTGCCCTGGTCCGCGATCTTCTTGGCTTCGGCGGAGAGGGAGCTGGCCTGCTGGGCGGTGTCGGCGTTCTTCTTGGTCATGCCGCTCATCTCTTCCAGAGAGGAGCTGGTCTCCTCCAGCGCCGCCGCCTGTTCACTGGCGCCTTCGGCGATGGATTGACCCGCTCCGGCGACCTGGACAGCCGCCGCACTCGTCTGCTCCGAACCCACCGCCAGGGTATCGGCAATACGACTGATCGGCTTGGTGATGGAGCGGGTGATGACCACCGCCAGGACGAGGCTGACGAGGATGGCGATCGCCAGCCCGGTGATCAGGGTTGTCGAGGCCATGGAGAGCGAAGTGAAGGCCTGATTGGCCATCTTGGCGGTGCCCTGCATTCCGTTCGCGGCCGTGTTCATTGCCTGTTCCAAGGCGGCATCGCCGGCGAGGTTACGTCGTTTACCCAGTTCCTCACGGGCAAACCAGTTGTTGAGGAAGCTGGTCAGGCTGTCGTTGTAGGCCTTGGCGGCCGTCTTGCACGCGTCAAGCTGATCGAGGTTCACCTGCTGCCTGGTCTTCGCTCGTAACTCAGCCAGTTTCTTGTCCACCTCGTCGAACTTCTTCTGGGTTTCCTGGAGCAGCTTGGGATCTCGCAGGGCTTGCGATTTCCAGTTGCCCATCCGAATGGCGTTACCCAGGTCGACGATTTCGTTGGCTAAGTTGATGTTCGTCACCCGATCCAACACCTCTGCGGCATTGGTGGTCGCCGTGTTGGGTTGTCCGCTGCTCGCGGAGTTGCCATTCAGCAGCGCCACCAGCGACTTGTTCTGAGCGTCGAGGTAGTCGTAGCAGGCCTTCATGTACTTCTCGGCCGCGTTGATCATCTGCTCGAGGTCCTTGTTGAGGGCTTCGGTCTTGGTGACGGTTGCGTTGGCCATCTGCTCGTATTCGAGGACCTTTGCCTCGGCTTGGTCGACCGCGTTTTTCAGGTCGCCCAAGTGTGGAGAGTTGGCGGCCAGGTCCTTGGCATCCTTCAGGTCTTTTTTGACCCCGTCCAGTTGCTTTCTGGCGTTGTCCAGGTACTTGGTTTCATCGGTCAGTGCGTAGCTGCGGATCTCCAGCATGGTGCGTGCCACGTCCCGCTCGATCTCGTTGGCGATGGCGACGGCTGGCACGTTCTCCTTGGCCATCTGCACTGTATCTTGCTTCACGCCGAGCATGCTCCAGACTGCCAGCGCTCCAAGGAGGACGGCGATCACGATGACACTCACGAACCCCAGCGAAATCTTTGTTCCCAGTTTCATGGCTTACCCTTTCTGACTTCCCGAAAAGATGCTTAAAAACGCTTGCAATTTCGTTTGCCCCGGCTCTCCGAGCGATGCAATTCCTTGCGCAAGGGCAATGTCATGCATTCGCCAGTTTGGCTCAACGGTTGCCAAGTTGGTTCCCGGATGGTTGTGCTGTGCATCATGATTGCCTTTGTGTGGATGGCGGACGGAAGTCGCCGTTGTTGAAATGCATCGGCGGATAGGAACTGATCCTCAATAGGTGTTTTTACGCAGAGCGGCTTGCGAACATTCCCAAGCGATTCCCATAGCAATGGTTGGCCCTGTCAAATTGAGCTTGGTCATGAAACAAGCCGGATGGTTTCTGGTTGGTCGGGAGGGAACCAGAAAGCAATTCCGGCTTAACGGTAAGGGCACGGGCTGTGGAGCGTGAATGCTGACGCTATACCTATCGGCGAGGGATGGGGCGTCTCTCGATGGGTGTTTTTGCTCAGATTGCGTGTGTGCCGGGTGCGTAGCAGGAGATGGGTCGCCTATTGGCAGACGCGATCGATCGCTTCCACCAGTTTCGGCAGGTCAATGGGCTTGATCAGGTGGATGGCAAATCCCGCGGCCTGGCTTCCGGCAACATCCTCCGGTCGTCCGTAGCCACTCAGCGAGATGCCCTTCACGTTGTACTGCGACTTGATCTGCCGCATCAGGTCCAATCCACTGGCGTCGGGCAACGCCAAATCGCTGATGACCAGATCCAGCGGATGCTCACGTGCAAGCTCCAGGGCGTGATGCACGCTGTTCGACACCCAGACAGTGTGGCCAAGGCTCGTCAGCAGGTGACTCATCACCTGGGCGGTGCTGCCATGATCTTCCACCAGCAGGATTCGCATCCCGGTGACCGGTCGATGCGGCCCAGCGGGCGGTTTTGCTTCGGCGGGCTGTTCGGAAACCGTGGGCAGGTCCACGGTGAACGTCGATCCCTTCCCTGGACCTTCGCTCTGGGCCGTGATGTTGCCGCCTTGCATTTCCAGCAATGCCTTGGAGATGGTGAGGCCCAGTCCCAATCCGCCGTACGATCGCGTGATCTGTGGCTCGGCCTGTTCGAATGCCGAAAAGATTCTCGGCAATGCCTGTGGCTCGATCCCAATGCCGGTATCGGTGATGGTAATCCGCAGCAGTCCCTCTCGCGGGTGGTTGCTTTGGATCAGGATCCGCCCGCGCGATGGCGTGAACTTCACCGCATTGCCGATTACGTTCCAGAATACCTGCTGCAGCCGGGCGGGATCGGCATGAACAAATGGATAGTCCGCCTTCAGGTCCACCAGGCAATCCAACTGCTTGGCGGCGATGTTGCTCTGCAACATCTGCAGTGTCTGGCGCAGGCTGGCATGTGTATCGGTGATCTCCGGGCGGATTTCCAGCTTCCCGCGTCGGATTCGGGTGACATCCAGCAGATCACCGATCAGTCTCGCCTCCAATTCGGCATTCTGTCGGATTATTCCAAGGTTTTCCTTGAGGTCCAGGGGCAGATCGCTCCGCTGCTCCATTGCCGACGCCAGCATCAACACCGGCGTCAGGGGGGTTCGCAACTCATGGCTCAGGATTGCCAGGAACTGGTCCTTGGCCGCATTGGCAGCCTCTGCCGCCTGCTTGGCCGCATTGAGCTCTACTGCCCGCTTGCGTTCCGTGATGTCGGTCGACATGCCACAGACCGCGTATGCCCGGCCGCCGGCATCGAATAGGGGGAATTTGACCGTCAGGTACGTTTGCGTTGTGCCCGCAATCGACACCGTCTCTTCAAACTGAAGCGGAACATGCGAGGCCAGAACTCTCTGGTCATTGGCACGCAGCAGGTCCGCAATTTCTCGAGGGAATAGCTCGTAGTCCGTCTGGCCCACCAGTCTTTCCCGCGGCGTCTGAAGCAGTTCCTCGAGGAAGCGGTTGATCGATAAGTAGCGTCCCTGAGGATCCTTGATGTACATCGCGGCGGTGGCATTATCGAAGATGGCCCGCAATCGTTGCTCCCGTTCACTGGCGGCGGCGTGGGCACGCTTCAATTCGGTAATATCCCGCGTAATGCTCAGGACGGATTCGACGTTGCCATCGGCCGTGTACTCCGGGATGAGCCTCGCCTGGTAATGCCGGTGGCCAATCAGAGTGGGCCCGTCAAATTCGAAGACGACTTCGCGCCGCTGCTCCATCGCCTCCCGCAGCCTTTCCTCCCAGAGATGGCAGAAGTCGGCCGGCAGGTGCGGCTCATGTTTTCGCTTACCGATCATCTGCGCGATCGGCCTGCCCGTGATCTGTTCGATGCGTCGATTGATGTAAAGGTATCTGCATTCCCGATCAAACCGGGCGATGACGTCCGGTGCATTCTCCAGGATTGCCGTCAGCTCCTGTTGATGGCGGTGTTGTTCGAGCTCGGTTTGCCGTCGGTCTGTGATGTCTTGAAAGTGCGTTGAAAGGCCGGCCGGCGATGGATAGGCCAGTACACGCAGCCACAAGCCCAACGAGTGGCAAAAGGTTTCAAAGCGAACTTCGATGTTCTGCTCGACAGCCCGGCGAAATTCCTGATCGAACGTCGAACCCACCGATTGTGGGAAGACCTGCCACAAGTCCTTTCCGAGAAGCTCCTGGCGTTCATGCTGGAGTAATTGTTCGGCCGCCTTGTTCAGGTACGCGAATCGCCAACTCCGGTCCAGTACAGCAAATGCCTCGCTGACGCGATCGAGCATCGGCGCCAGCGGCTGGCCGTCCGGAGCCGTCGGGGCAATCTGCTGCGGCATGTCCCCATTCATACTGCAAATCCTTGGTAGGAAACGCGCACCCTGTGCCAGCGAAAATCTGCCGCCATTGCGAATTGTGGAGCAACATAATTGTACAGTGATGTCAGGGCCGGCGGCAACGCCCGATTTGCCGATATGGGTTGCCGTGGGGCTGTCGAGGGGTGGCCAAAGCGCCCAAGGCGGCTCGGAAACGATGTTTGCATTCACGCCGAAGGTTTGCTCCACCCGGTCGTGCGATGTTGCAGGTGCTCAGAGTGGCTTGGCCCGCGCATATTGCTTGGGCCAACTCACATCCACCCCGAGCACGTGTGCCGCATGCAATGGCCAATACGGATTGCGCAGCATCTCCCGAGCCAGGAGCACTGCATCCGCCTGATTGTTCCGGATGATGCGATCTGCCTGCTCGGGCTTGATGATTAATCCCACTGCCCCAGTGGCAATCCCCACTTCCCTTCGAATGGCCTCGGCAAAGGGCACCTGATATCCGGGCGACACCGGCATCTTCGCATGCGGCACCAGGCCGCCGCTGGAACAGTCGATCAAATCGATCCCCAAGTCCTTCAATGATCGGCTCAGGATGATGGATTGTTGAATATCCCAACCGCCTTCTACCCAATCCGTTGCCGAGATTCGAACGAAGACGGGCCATTTCCCCGGCCAGATCTCCCGCACTCGGCGTGCTACCGCCAGAGGCAGCCGCATGCGATTCTCCAGCGTTCCCCCATGCTCATCCGTCCGCCGATTCGTCAGTGGCGAGAGGAATTCATGCAGGAGATACCCGTGGGCCATATGGATTTCTACCGCCTCGAATTCCGCTGCGAGGCTGCGCTTGGCCGCCGCCGCGAATTGTTCGACCACGGCGGCGATGTCGAGCCCGGTCATTTCACGCGGGACGGGATGCTTGTCGTCGAACGGCAGGGGGGTCGGCGCGATGGGCTGCCAGCCGCCCGCTTCCATCGACAAGGGATTTCCTCCTTGCCACGGTGCCGCCGTCGATGCCTTTCGTCCCGCATGGGCGATTTGGATCGCGGGCGCCGCCCCGTGCTCCTTGATGAACCTGGCAATACGTCGGAGCCCCTCGACATGCTTTTCGGACCAGATTCCCAGGTCTTCCGGGGTGATCCGCCCCTCGGGCGACACGGCCGTCGCCTCCGCCATGACCAGTGCCGCTCCTCCCACGGCCCGGCTTCCCAGATGCACCAGATGCCAATCCGTGGCCATTCCGTCCACGCTCGAATACTGACACATCGGCGACACAAACACGCGATTGCGAAACTCCAACTCCCGCAACTTCAATGGTGAGAACAAATGACTCATAGCCAAACCTCTTGTCCTTTCCAGAGTGCGCTGTGGCTGATCCGGTTTTCCCATGCCAGGTCCAGAGGGGCGAGATGACCCGGATCACGCTCCAATTTCCACTTACTTCGCTCAGGGCGACAGTCTTCGGATGAGCCATTCTCCTCGCCCGTCCCGGACATATTCAATCCGATCGTGCAATCGGCTTTCCCGTCCTTGCCAGAACTCCATCCGCATCGGCCGCACCCGATACCCACCCCAACGCGGCGGCCTTGGCACGTCGCCCTGGGGATACTTCTGCCACAACTGTTTCACGCGGTCCTCCAAAACGGTCCTGGAATCGATTACCTCGCTTTGCGCTGATGCGGCCGAGCCCATGCGGCTTTCCACCGGGCGACTGCGGAAATACTCATCGGATTCTTCGCTGCTCGTGCGTTGGGCCGGTCCTTCGACCCGCACCTGCCGTTCCAACTCGGGCCAATAGAACACCAATGCCGCCTGCGGGTTCTCCTCCAACTCGTTGCCCTTGCGGCTCTGGTAATTCGTGAAGAATGCAAACCCCGATCGATCCACGCTTTTCAGGAGGACCATCCGGGCCGACGGTACGCCCGCCTTTGTGCAGGTCGCGAGCGTCATCGCGTTGGGCTCATAAGCCCGTACGGCGATGGCTTCATTCAACCAGCTTGCAAACTGCCGAAGTGGATCGGCATCTACCTCTTGTTCCGAGAGCGACCGCTGCCGATACTCGATTCTCAACGCGCCCAGATCCACCTTCGAATGCTCCAGACCTTCTGCCATGGCGTTTACCACTCCTGTGTATCGATGAGATTCTAGGAGTCGCGCCCCATCTTCGGCCGGCCAGTGCTTGGGGGTCTTTACCGGCGGCAGAACTCGCTGAAACCCAACGGAAAGCGTAGATCGGGTTCTTTGTCGATTGTGCCCTTGCTTTTCCGCCCTTCTGGTGTACATTGTACACAGACAATGTACAATGTCTGCTCAACCACCCATCCTCACCATTGACCTGGCCTCGCCGATCCCGACCTATCGGCAGATTGTGGACGGCCTGCGTGCCCAACTGGTCGCCGGTGTCTTTCAACCCGGTCAGCAGCTTCCGACGGTCCGTCAATTGGCTGCCGATCTGGGGGTTCATCACAACACTGTGGCTGAAGCGTATCGCCTGCTTGCAGAGGAAGGTTGGCTGGACCTGGCTCGTCGGCGCGGCGCCACCGTTCGGCTTCGCCCTCAGCCCCAGCCGGCTCCCGATGCCCAAGCCACGCTCCTGCAACGCCTCCGCGAAGTGACTGCCCAGGCGATTGCGACTGGCCTGCCTGCAGCAGCGGCTGCCGCCACGCTGAGCACCCTGGCCGCTCAACTCACCAAGCCATCAGCCCCATCTCGAGGTGAATCATGATTGCCACTGCCTCCTCTATGCTCCTCATGTTCGCCGTCTTCATGGCTGTGCTGATTCTCATGATCGGCGGCATCTACTGGATGGTTCCCCGTCTGACCCGGCCGGAACTCTTCTTTGCAGTTACCATCGATCCTGCCTTTCGCCAGGACCCGATTGCCCGCGTCATCGAACGCCGCTACCAGCGACAGGTTCTCCTGCACACTCTGATCAGCCTCCTGCTGCTGCTTTTCTCCTGGCTTGCCCCGGCCGGCTCGGTGCTTCAGGGGTTGCTCTTCTTCCCCGCCATTTTCTGGCAAACGATTGGGGCATTCATCGCCTTTCAACTGGCCCGCCGGCAGGTTACCCCTCATGCGATCACGCCTCCTTTGATCCGGGAGGCCTCCCTTGAACCTCGCAAGCCGCTTTTCGTCGGCGGCTGCCTGGCACAGATCGGGCCGTTCCTTCTCCTGGTCCTTCCCTGCATTTATCTGGCGATCCGCTGGAACGATCTCCCGTTGCGTTTTCCCATCCACTGGGGCCTGGATGGCAAGCCCGACGGGTTTGCAACGCGATCGTTTCTCGGTGTCTTCGGCGTGCCGATCATCGGCGCCGCACTGCTGGGCATGCTGGTTTTCGTCGCTTTGTCCACTCAATGGGGCCTGAAGCATACTCGCGTCAGCGGCTTCGCCGGCCAGCAGGAATCTCGGTTTCTCCGCCTGACCCTCGTCATGATCCTGGCCGTCGAGTACGCCTTGGCTCTGACCCTGGGCGTCGTCAGTCTCCTGCCGCTCTTGGCACGCGAGAATGGCCCTGGCTTCCCCATCTGGGTTCTCCTCATCTTCGATCCCATTCTCCTGATCATGATCGGATTGTTCGCCAACCGTTATGGCCAAGGTGGCTGGCGTCTGCCTGCCCCCCAACCTGCTGCTCATCATCCCCCAATCCTCGGCGATGGCATCCCCGATCGCTTCTGGCGGTGGGGGGTCTTCTATGTCAATCCCGACGACCCCGCCATCTGGGTCCAGAAACGTTTCGGCATCGGCTACACGCTCAACATGGCCAATCCCCGTTCCTGGCTCATCCTGGGCATCTTTCTCCTCTTCGTCCTGGGTTTGCTTGCCCTAAGCCTTACCGTCGGCACCCTCGCCAGGTGAGTGGTTTCGAGTTCTTCGGGAGGTAAGAGGAGATCCGGGTCGTCGCGTAGCTCCGAACCCGGCGTGGAGAGAGAAGCGGATCGTGCTGGATCAATCGCGGGTTGGCCGGGGTCTCGCCTTTCCGACTACTCGGTGCGAGGTCCGCTCTAGATCTTCGCCACTTTCGTTCCGCATTCTGGGCATCGTTCCGGCGTCGCCCGCAAGTCATATCCACATTTGGGGCAACGCCCATTGGCCAGTTCCCGTGTTTCCGACGCATATAGCTCCAGGAACCCGCACTGGCTGCAGCGAAACCCCTTGATGAAATAGATCCGGTCCGAGGGTGCACCCGCGAGGCCTTGCATGAATGCCTTCACTGGATTGGCAGAAGTGCTTTCGCCGGGAACGATAAAATGCAGCGGGACCTCTTCAATCCCGCGAAGTGTTGTCGTAATTCCGGCTTCCATCTGCCCGCCACATTTCGGACAAGTCCTATTCATATCGCATTCCATGAACTCTCACCTCAGCACCGAGTATCCGCCCGATGTCCTGCTCGTATATGGACGCCGCCGGCTGCGCTGGGTTCCCGGGCGGTTCCATGCAACAGAAAACGGGAGACTTGTTGAGTCTCCCGTTACACGGCTCCAGTTCCATTCGAGGTCGGGGTCAATTCCCGCCGCGGAGGAAGTACTCCATCAGCTCCTCGCCATGTTCAATGTGCAGTCCTGACGCCTTGGCATTGGCCTCGGTGAACGGCGCCTCCACGACATTCCGCACTCGCGTTCCTGCCATCGCGAAGCAGGTCGGCGCATAGCCGTGTTTGCGAGTTTTGATGTTCGTCGGATGGTCCGGCAACACCAGGAGCCGCCATTCCGGATAGGTCTTGAGCTTCTCCAGCACCGGCCCAACCACGTATTTGTCGATGTGCTCGATGGCGGCGACCTTCGTTCTGTAATCCCCCTGATGCGACGCCTCATCGGGCGCTTCCACGTGCGACAGCACCAGATCGTACTTGTCCAGCGCCGCCGCGGTCGCCTCGCCTTGCCCTTTGTAATCGGTGTCGTGGAAGCTGGTCATGCCCTTCACATCGAGCATGTCCCAGCCCATCAAGACGCCCATCCCGCGAAGCAGATCGACCGCGGTGATCATGGCGCAGTTGCCCAGGCCGAACTTCTCGGCAAACCGGGGCATGACGGGGGCGTGACCTTGGCCCCACAACCATACCTGCGAGGCCGGGTTCAATCCGGTTTGGCGGCGAACCTGGTTGATCTCGTGCTTGGCAAAGAGCTTGGCCGACTGATCCATGATTTGCCGAAGCAGTTCACTTCCCTTGCCCTTGGGCACGTGTTGGTCGGCCGGCTGCTCGGGAATCTCATGCGGCGGCACCGTCGTCACCTCGAACTGCTGCTGGCCTCGATAGACCATGAGGTTTCGATAGCTCACACCGCAGTGGAACTCCATGCCGGGGATATCGAGCGAGCGGGCCAGGTCGCGAATGAGTCGCTGGGCCTCGGCATTGGTGATGCCGCCGGCCGAGTGATCCTTCATGATGCC
>JBLNDH010000239.1:0-12436 GCA_050261455.1 Bacillota bacterium | reverse complement strand
GCAAATCAGCACCTTCAACCACACCTATTGCCACCCCGCTCGGCCGCGACCCGTGCATACCCCTCATGATGTATGAATACCGGCCTCACTGGAGACCGTTTATAACACCTCGTCCCAGAATAGTTGCGACATCAGCTGAGTCTATTCCAAACTCATCAATGAAAAACCGCAGATTGGTCCACTGAGGCGTAAAGGCAATTTCTGCGCCCTCGGGAGCCGGCAAGGCCCAGATTCCCCCCGGATATGAATCTTCTGCCGACTGAAATCACGTGCCTAGAGCGAACCAAACAGTCGCTCCGCCTGCGTCGCATCGAACGCCGCCCCGTACTCACAGACCTCGAACGCCTCCACCTGCTGCATCTTGGACCCCCGAACCGGCCCATATCGCATAATCAATTGCTGCCGATATCGTTCGGCCAGCGCCGGCTCCGACCTGGCCACATACCAATCTCGCAACCAAGCCAGGCGTGTCTCCTGCTCACGCGGCACCTGATCCACTGTACCCTCAAGCCAGGGTAGCCACTCGTACACCTGGCTGGCATGCTGATGCAGCATCGCGATCTTCTTGTCGAACACGCTGTCGATGCCAACCACCACATCCGCCTGGAACGGCAGAGGCTTCTGAAAACCATCCCAGAAATACAAAATCACGGGATTTCGGCGCAGCGATGGCACTTCCGGCGCCACATGCGGCACCGTCAGCATATAGGCTGAGTCTTGCACCAATTGCGACGTGTACCGATGGTCCGGATGGTAATCATTGGGACGATTCGTGATCACCAGATCCGCCCTGAACTCCCGGATCGCCCGGATCAGCATCATCCGGTACTCCAGCTTGGGCTCCAGGTATCCGTCGGCAATGGGCAGTATCCGGCTCTCAATTCCGATGATGGCCGCGGATGCAGCCGCCTCGGCGGCACGCCGCTTAACAAGCGGCGCGGTGCCCATTTCATGATGGCCGGATTGGCCATTGGTCACGCTCAAGAAGCACACCCGATGCCCCTGCCCTGCCCACAACGCCGCCACGCCGCCACAGCGGAACTCACAATCATCCGGATGCGCGCCGATCACCATAATCCGCAGTTGTTCCGAATTCATCGATCGATTCCTTACATTTTGGAGTGGCCGCCCTCGTGGCATCGTGTGCAGAGCTTCTCTTGGTCATCGACCAGCAATTTCGCCCGCGTCGATCCGTGGGGATCGTGGCAGGTGTGACATTTTGACAGACTATCCAGCACATGCCGATGGATCAATTGCAGGTCCACATCCGAATGACACTCCTCGCAACTGCCCGGGACTTTCACCGTACCCAGCACACGGCCACTGTCGGCGCGGCTCATCGTGTGGCAACGCTCGCACGCCAGCGCCTCGGCGCTATCCTTGGTCGTCTGCGCCTGATGGGTATGGAATACCGACCATCCTTCCGGCGTAGCTTTGGAACCGGCTGCTTGCTTGCGGAAAACGCTTACCTTTGTTCCATCGGCATCGATGACATGACGTCCCTCATCCAGCGAAACCGCCGCCACCAGCATCACCTTGTCCGACTTGTCCTTCAGCAACAATGTTGCAGCTGGATTGCCTTGCCCAGCAAAAGACGCCGGGCTGATGCGAGCCAACCGTGTGGTCCAGATCGACGAAAACGCCATCCGTTCCACACCCACCGCCTTGCCATCCACGCTGACGGTCGGCTGAGGCTTCGATGCCGGTGCAACCACCATGATGAGTGTCACATTCCCTTCGACGATGCCCTCATCCGCCGGATACAGCACCGCTACACCATTCGTCACATTGGCCGACTTCTCATTCCCCCTCGACACCAGTCCCCCGGAGACCAGCAACACACCGACCACCAGGAACGGAAGCAAATGCGAAAGCGTGCGACAATGCTTCATAGGTTACGCGCTCGTTTGATAGACCCGTCACCTCACACAATGGCCCCGTATCGTTGCAGGAACTGCACATTCTGCGTGATTTCGTCTTTATACTTCGGCCACATCCCCACGATGATGGCATCGGTCTTCTTGATGTTGGTCAATGCATATTGGAATGCATCCTCAACCGCATCATCCCCCTCGCACAGCCAGCCGGCGCCCAGGATCTTGAACGCCAGGCAAGGCTTCTTGACCTGCTGGATCACCTTCAACATGTTCTCGCGATCGGTATCCAGGAACGGCTCGCCCAGCATGACCCCGCCCAACTTGGCGCGAATCTCCTGCTTGGGCCGGGTGATGTAGTACAGGCAGCACTGATACAGATCGACCTCCCACCCCTTGTCCTCGATGTACTTGAAGACATCCGGATTGTGCGCCGACACCCCGGCTGGAATGCCCAGTTCATCGTGAACCTTCTTCACGAAGTCGTGCACCTGCTCCTGCTTGCCCGCCCGGAAGAGCGCGTCGGTGACATTGCCGTGATGCACATGCCACAACGGCTTGTATTCCATGACATCCTTGGAGAGTTTGCCATCACGGCCCAGTTCGCCCAGGAAGTAGATCCGCATCTTCGAGCCTTCGGCCCAGAGCGTCCGAACCGCTTTCAGCGTCTTGTCCTGGAATGGGCAGATGAACGCAGTCAGGCCCGCTTTCTCACAACGTCGCAGGAAAGCGATCGTGTTTTCCAGGTTGAAGTAATCGGTCATGGCCAGCGTCATATTGCGAATCTGGTGACTCCAGCCGCCGATCGGATTCGAGCCGATGATCATCCGTGGGATGCGCCGCCCGGCAATGGTGACCTCGGGTACAGGCCCGGTCACCGCTACGGGTGCATCCTGATTCGCCGCAGCCGCACTAGATTGCTGCGCCGCCGTCGGCAGGCTGGCCGCCAACGCCCCTGCACAGAGCTGTTTCAGAAACCCTCGCCGGCCCGATTGGCAGGACCGCCCATCGTGCGCGTGCCCTTCCTCACCATTCGCCACACCGTTTTTTGCCAATTGCTTATCCATAGCCGCTCCCCGGTCATGAGAAAGTGTGCCACCAGAATCCGCACCAGAACACTGGGGATGGGGCCGACTGTAGTTATGCAGGGTCCGCAAATCAAGTTCGGCACCGGCTTGCCAAGCCGGGAGGATAAGGCGGTTGGTAACCGAAAAGAAATCCGGGTCCTCGTTACGCTCCGACCCCAGCATGGAGAAGGGAGAGCAATTCCTGCCGCGTCAACTACGGCTCGCCCTCGCCAATCCCCTCGAATTGATCTGGATCAAGGAATCCGCTGCCCGCCTATGGCATAACCTTTCGCCGATGACAAAATGCCTAGGCAAGGACTTACCGAGCATGCCCCCCAAGACCCTGCGGAAAATCGTTCGAATTGACGAAGCCAAGTGCAACGGCTGTGGCCTGTGCATCCCCAACTGCGCCGAAGGCGCCTTGCGGATTATCGATGGAAAAGCTCGCCTGGCCGCTGATAATCTTTGTGATGGCCTGGGCGCCTGCCTCGGCACCTGTCCGATGGACGCTATCACCATTGAAGAACGCCCAGCCGATCAATTCGATGAACAGGCCGTCCACCAGCACCTGCATGCAGGCCACGCTGTCCCTGCTCATCAACCCGGCGTTTCCCCTTCCCATGCGTCGATTCTCACCGCTATCACCCCCAGCAGTTGCCCGGGATCCCGCACGCGAGTGTTTCGCCCCCGCCAAGACACAACAACAACGCCCAACCCAGCGGGCGGCCGGCCTAGCCGCCTGGCCCAGTGGCCGGTTCAGTTGGCCCTGGTCCCCCCTACCGGCCCCATGTGGGAAAATGCCGATGTGCTCATCGCCGCCGACTGCGTACCATCTGCCTGTCCGGAGTTCCACGAGATGCTTCTGGCCGGCCGAAGCCTGGCCATTGCCTGCCCCAAACTTGACGATGTGCGCCCCTACGTTCAGAAGCTGGCCATGATCTTCGCCGGCAACTCCGTCCGCTCGATCACCGTAGCCCACATGGAGGTCCCCTGCTGCACCGGGATCGTCCGCGTGGTACAACTGGCGCTGGCCCAGGCAGGTCGCGAAGACATTCCCCTGCATGACATCACCATCGGCATCGATGGCAGCATCCGCAATCCAATCTAATTTCTGGAAAATCAGAGAACGAGAGATCCCCCGCCAAGGTCCCCCCCGCGCCTTGGCTTCTCTCGTCCTCTAGGTCGTTCCATTGCTCACCCGCGTGCCACGATGGCAGGCCACAGGTGTTTCGAGTGTTGCGACCTCGCTCGATTCATGCAGATTGTCAAAAAGGATTTGCCCCCGCTACGAATTGGGAACGCCCCGTCCCCCGCCGATTCGCGCTCCCCCCAAAACGCCACAACACCCCCATCGCCAAATCGGCGCAGCCCAACCCGCCTTCTGTTTCGAGCCAGAAGTTCGAGCCAACTATTCAAATGCGAGCAAGACCGTGGCCAATTGCAGACAGCGGGTTTCCGCCAGCTGATCCCTGGCATTTCCCCGGCCCGGCAAGGTCCCAGGTTGGCCCTTCGGAATAAGGCGTTCAAGTACTTCATCAATACGCCACACTGAATTGGCAACTTACACCAACTGCATCACCATGCTGTCCCGCAATCGCCGGCTCCTCGCCGGTTCACCGCGACAACTCGGGTACCGCTCTCCCGTTTGGCTATATGCAGCAACAACAACTCGCACGCTGCGGCTATCTCTCCAGCCGCGATGTCGCCCCGACCAGTCTCAGATTCCCCCGAACCTCCTATGCCTGATTCCGCGATTCAGCCCGAGCAGGAGACGATCGTCCCCATCCACAAAATGCTGCTATGCAGCGTCGATAAAGACTTTGCCGAAAATAGAGTTCGCTGTCAGGGGTACACCTTGGGGAGCCATCAGCCTCACATTGGCCGTGATGTGGACCTCATCCACATTCGAACCGGATTGCGGCGTGATCGTGACGAACTTCTCCATCGTCCCGGAGCCGCTTTGGCTCATCTGGTCGACGGTTGGCCCGGTTGTGGTTGAACAGGATTCGGTCTGGACGCCGCTACTGTAGAAACTCACCTGCAGCGAGTCCCACGATAGCGCCGCCTGCGTGGTCACTGCACTCTGAATCTGGATCTGCTCGATGGTATTGAAGGCACCGGCGTAATACTCCAATGTGGTGCCGCCTACACTCCACTGCAGCGTGCTTCCCTCGCTGCCCACATGGACGATCAACTCGATGCTTTGCCAGCCACTGTCGAAGCCATCACTGGTATTGGAATCCCAGGTAACGCGTCCGAGCAGGGTATCACTGGGAGATGACCCCGCTTGGGTTTCATATCCGCAAAAGCCACTGCCGTTTTGCCCATAGCGCAGCTCGCTGTACAACTCGTAACCACTGACATCAGTTACTTGGTATGAAATTGCCTCTGCCACGATCGCCATGTGCTCACCAGCTTCCAGCAGGTGCCAGGAAACCCAGCCAACCCTGGCCAGATGAGTCCCGTTTTGCCCGGCCCATTCGAAGGGTCGCAGCTCTTCACCCAACTCACCTAGTGCGAAAGGAAATCAGAGAGCACGCGAAATGAGGAAATTTTTCGAGCTTGCAGGGCCATTACTGTTCAAGCAAGTCATCGCCGTCGAGGACCACTCGGAACCCCATGTCCATAACCCGCGAATCCATTCCGATAGGCGTCCCCCGCTGGGCCGATCGACACTCTTCTGCGGTTCGAGTTGCCCCGCCCCCGCGCAAAATATGATCGCGTATCTTAGCTGCCCGCTCTGGGCTGATGCGGGAAACCCCTCCAGGAACGGCGGTGTATGGATCCTGGCACCATTCCCTCACATTCCCATGCATGTCGTATAACCCAAAATGGTTGGGGGACTTGCGCGCAACCGGGTGTACCCGACCGCCGCTGTTCCCCCGATACCAGCCCATGGAGTCCAGTTCGCCAGTGCCCGCATAGGGGCTAATCATGCCACCCCGGCAGGCATATTCCCACTCCTTCTCGCTCGGAAGCCGGTAGACCTTCCCCTCCCTCTGGCTCAACCTCTTGCAGAACTCTACGGCCTCCGTCCAGAGCACGCCCTGCACGGGCAGATCTTCACCAGCCCATTCCTGTTTGCAGGGAAGCGTCCCCATGACCGCCTCGTACTGCTGTTGTGTAACCTCGGTCACACCCATGTAGTATGGGCGTTCGATAGTCACAAACTGTTGTTCTTCATCGCTATCGTGCCCGCGTTCGGAAACCAGGCTCCCCATCATGAATCCGCTGGGGGAAAGACGGACAAATCGCATCTCAACATCATTCACGTAGCTCGGCAGTGCCGCTGGAATGACGACGGTCGGTTGGTTGCGGTACTGCCACCAAGCCGTCGCACCGACGCCGAGCATCCCCATCACCCCCCCCCCCACCATGGCTACTCGCAACCACTTTGGACATCGCCATTCCACCCCAGCGACCGGCCGGCCCGCCAGGTAGTCCTCCAAAGCATCGCCCAGCTTCCCCGCCGTCACGTAGCGATCTGCAGGCGCCTTTGCCAAAGCCTTGAGTACGATGGCGTCCAGAGCGGCGTTGATCTTTCCCTTCCGGGAGTGCTTCGCTTTGCTGGGGGGAGCGGGGACCGCCTGAAGAATGTTGCGCACCAACTCCGGCATCACTTCGGTGACCGAATAGGGGAAATCGCCGGTCAATGCCTGGTACAACATGACCCCCAGCGAGTAGACGTCGCTGCGAACATCCAGATCATCGCTGTGTCCCGACACCTGCTCCGGACTGGCCCATGGCAGTGAACCGACGATCTGTCCACTGACCGTCACCGAACGAATCTGCAGGTCACTGTCGGGTGCCCCCGTTGCCAGGCGAGCCAGCCCGAAATCGAGAATGTGCGGCTGGCCTCGCTTATCAATGCGGATGTTGGAGGGTTTCAGGTCCCGGTGCACGATGCCGCGAGCATGGGCCTCGTGGACTGCGTGCGCGATGTCCGCGAACAGACGCACCAGTCGCTGGACGTTTCCGGGATCTTCAGCCCGGCAACGCTCCACATATTCATCGAGGGGGCCACCATCGATGAAATCCATGACCATGAACAACGAGCCATCGGCGGTCCTCCCGCTATCCAACACCCCCACGATGTTCGGGTGATCCAGCGCCGCCAGAATCCCTACCTCTCGTTCGAATCTGGCTCGATGGCGGGAACTGATCAGCAGGCCACCCGGGATGACCTTGATGGCGACGACGCGGCCCGTGGCTTCCTGAGTCGCCTTGAAGACGGTCCCCTGCCCCCCCGAATTGATCTCCGCGGTAATGCTGTAGCCGCGGATCGCCGTCTGTTGGCCAACCGGATTCCCTGATGTATGCCTTTCAAGGGTCTGGTCAAAGCTGGAATTGGCGAAATCCTCTGCTCCCCGCTCGCCTTGCAGCGGCCCGGAGGGCTCAAGGATCACTCCCGCTTTCATCGCTGCCAGGCGGGCATGATGTACGCGGCGTAAAGCAGCCAGCTCGGCTTCCA
This sequence comes from Bacillota bacterium, assembly GCA_050261455.1. Lineage (GTDB taxonomy): Bacteria > Planctomycetota > Phycisphaerae > Tepidisphaerales > Tepidisphaeraceae > JAPLNB01. The sequence goes on along the minus strand of JBLNDH010000239.1, from coordinate 5,024 downwards.
GTTCCGGCAGGAGCTCGCGGTGTGCTGAGATCACCGCCGCATCCGTCAATGCCTCTCCCCGCGAACGTCGGTCCATCACCTGCAGAACGACGGCCGCAACCGCATCCGCCCGGCTCGACGGCGCAGCGTTTCCCTGCTCCCCCCGCGTGCCCAGTGACATACGATCTGGCCCGGCCATATCTGTACGATACCCCTGAGAGCTCCTCGGAACATGCCGTTCCTACACAAATAGCGATGCCGATCGCATGTCGATGCGTAACGACTTCAGCCCTCGTGCGCAAAGCATGCGAACCGCGCCACTGGTGCGCTTCATCCGTTCAGCAACCGTTTCCAACGAGAGGTTTTCCATGTAACGCAGCCGAATTGCTTGGCGATAGTCCAGGGGCAGGCGATTAATCGATTGCTGCAGCGCGAGTATCAGTTCGTGGGCAGCCGCCGATTTGCTGGGTGTCCGCTCGTAGACAACTAGGTCCTGCAGAAGCAACACCAACGAGTCGCCCACACGCAATCCTTCTTCCAAGCCCCGTCCACGACTGCCGCCACGCTTGAGAGTCCGCTGCATCCGGATCACATGGACAACGCGGTTGCGAGCAATAGTCACCATCCATCGCAGCGCCGAGTGCGAATCCACCGCGGTGAAGCCGCCGATTCGCCGGAAAGCCTCAAAATACACATCCTGGAGGATGTCTTCGGGCTCAAGAATACGGCGTAGATCTTCGGGCAGCCGGCGACTCACATAGTTCAGAAGGTGGGTGCGGTACTTGAACAACAGACATTCCAGAGCCGCCGAGTCTCCTGCAGCGGCTCGCTGGATCAAGCTCAGTTCCAGTTCGTCTGTTGTCATTCAACGCTCACTGCCAATCAGGTTTGATCAATTATGATTGAGCTGCGGATCGAGCGGCGACCACAAGCTGTCGAGCGTGCTCAGGCCTGTCTGACGATCCACCAGCTCATCATTCGACCGCAAAGCCACGTGTCCATCGGCATATGCGATGTTTAACCACCCTTTCGGCACCATCGGGCCACCGATGGTGCGCGGGCCATGACGCGTATAATCCAATTCACAGTTCAACATCCCAAGGTCCCAACCATAGATCAGGCCAGGAATTCCACCGGCACCCCCGAATCGCTGCCCGGGGGTCCCTCCCTGGCAACTCACCATCGGGTTCGCAAACCAGGGTGTACCATCCAGCCCATACCGGTAAATCGACCACGACTCCGTGAGCAGAATCAACTGACTACTCTGCGGCGATCGCGCATTCCAGAATGTGCCAAATGGGGCCAACAGCTTTCGGTAACCTCCGTCCACCCTACTGAAGGCCCAAAAGTTCATCGCGTAGGAGCGCCAGCAGGGCGTCCGATCCTCAGGACACGAGAAGACCGGGCCACCCAAGTCAACGCCGATCGGCACCGTTACAGATATGTACCGTCCAAGGTACCGGCTGTCACACCAGTTAATAGCACCAGTACTCGGCGGAAACCGGTTGTTGTTCTCCGACGCATAGCACAACAACGCCGTGGCCAACTGCCGGAGATTGTTCGCGCAATACACCGTGCGTGCGGCTCGCCGGGCGGCCTTCAGACTTGGAAGGATGATGGCAACCAGCAGTGCGATAACGCTGATAACCACCAGCAGTTCAACCAACGTAAATGCAGAACGTACGCCAGCCGCCCCCAAAGCAGTACGCCGGTTCCCAGTAACGCACATGACTCTTCCCTGCAAGGCTCACGAAAAGACTGGCCCGACCTTGCCGTAATAGCCCAACTGCCCGAACTGCATCCCTGCTGGGTACGATCGCCCACAGCCAATAAAAGAATCGGCGCCCCCTAACCAGAATCTTTTATAAGGCCAACTGTATTCTGCCTCATCCTTATCGGACGAGCAAGCATATTCGCAACAGTATGAACGGTTCCCTGACGTGCCCCGACACCGATTGGCGAAAGACGCCACAAATACCCGCCCCGCCAAGCGAAAACGCACTCAAAGACCAAACTTCGTGCGAAATCAAGAAGGCTGGCTTCAGGATAGAGACTCGAACAGCAACAAGAGCGATCCCCGAAATGAAAAACGCACGGGCGCTTAAGCCCGTGCGTTGATCCACATTCAAAACTCGGCAGGCAGGACTCGAACCTGCAACCAGCCGGTTAACAGCCGGCTGCTCTACCATTGAGCTACTGCCGAATTGTCACCACCGATCTCTTTCGTTCGATCGGGTGCGTAACTTTAATACATACCTCGCAACTGTCAAGTCCACCTTGCGTTCGACATCGCAAAAGCGGCCAAACTCCTCCCAAATGCCCCAGAATTCTATCGCGACAGGCCCGATTCTGCCCGTTCACCCCCCGCCGTGTGCGCCAAAGTCGGCTTCGCTTGTTTGTATTCGGCCACCAGACTTGTTGCCATGCGGCGGACCTCGGCAATACTCATGTTACGTCCCGGACAATCCGTGGGTTTGGTCTCACAGTGGCCCAGAACATGGTCGGCCGCGATGTGGTACTTCTGCATCAGGTAGGCCGTCAGCTTCGTTAAGGAGCGAATCTGGGCGGGCGTCGGCCGATCCAGATCGAAATTGCCGACCAGGCAGATACCGATCCCATAATCATTAAAGCGGTTATCGGGCGTCTTGGCATGAGCTCCATGCTTCTGATGGACCCACCGAGGTCCCACCTCCACCCGGCCATCGGGAGAGCCGGTACCATTCCCGATCACAAAGTGATAACCCAATTCATCCCACCCCTTTTGGCGGTGCGCCTGGTCAAAGGAAGCCGCGCAACCCGAGGGCGTGGCACTGTGATGGATCACAATCCACTGCCATGGATTGGCCGGGGCGGCGGGAATCCACTCGTTGGGCACGCCGAAGACACGATCCTTGGATAAGGGTGCGGGTACGGCAGTCTGCACAGAGGCAACAGGAGCCTTACTTTGCGGAGCCGAGACAACCGGGCCATCCAGATTGGGCAATGGGTAGTTCTCAACTGTCTTCTGTTGGCATCCTGCCAACAACGCCGCTCCGAGGATCAAAGCGGCCAGCGTTTTCGCCATCCATGGCTCCTTGTTAGGTCCGTGGTGGACACCGCTATATGTTGTATCGCGTGATACTACGGTTTTCCAGTGCGGGTTAAACCACCCCTACACCCCTTTGCCGATCTACCTCAGACCGGCGTAATCGGAGGGAGTATCCACATCCGTTTGGGCGGCAGGACAGGAAATAAGCCCAACTTCGTCCCGATGAGACTCCAGCAGATGCTTGGCACCCTTGGTTCCACGTAGAGCTTTAAGGTCGCTAAAGTATCGCCGTGCAAACAGGGCTGGCGGCCCCATCGTGTTGGCATACTCGCAGGCAATGATGGGGCGTTTGCCTTCGCAGTAGGCGGCAATCATGCAGTGAAGCAGATCCGGCATAATCAGCGGCTGATCACAAAGCATCAGTAGCACGGCCTCAATGGCATCAGGCAAGGAATCGGCGGCCTCTACCCCCCTGCTGATCGAGGTACCCAGCCCTTCGGCCCAAGATGAATTCTCTGCGACGTGAACCGGCAGGCCATGGAGTTGGTGGCGTAATGCGTCGGCTTGGCATCCGAGGACCACAACGGCCGTCTGGCATCCCCCAGCCAGCGCGGTTTCAACCGCATGGATCAGAAGGGGGCGGCCTCGATAGGGCAGCAACTGCTTGAGCGCCCCCATCCGTGTCGAGGCACCGGCGGCAAGAATGATGGCCGCGACCGCTGGTTCATTCACGGGGCTTGGGTTCATGGGTTAAAGGATTTAGACGCTCAATCGCAGGCTCTGGATTGGAGGCCGGCACCGAGCGATCATGAATGGGCATCTGGCGATCACGAAGGAATCCGCCCATCCGGCCGGAAAGACTCGCTTTGATCTCAGCAACGATGGACAGCGCGATTTCCTCCGGCGTATCCGCACCAATATCCAGTCCCACCGGCCCGAAGACACGCTGCAGGTGATCTGGGGTAATCTTCAAGCCTTCCTGAACCAAACTACTCAGCAATTGCTGTGTTCGATCGCGAGACCCGAGGATTCCGATGTATCGAAGCGAGGACGGCACCAGCGTCCGCAGCAGATCCAGATCCTCGTGGTAGTTGTGGGTCATGATGACCGCCGCCGAGTGATCGTCCATGCCCAGACGTTGGTGAGCTTCGCCCAGGGGACACGCGATCACGGCATCGGCGCCGGGGAATCGCCTGGGATCGGCCAGCGCAGGACGACGATCCCAGACGGTGATGTACCAACCCAGTTCCTTGGCCAGCCGAACCAGCGGCACCGCTGCATTGCCGGCACCCAAAATGTACAGATGCAGGCAACGGCGGATGACTTCGAGGAAGATCTCCGCCCGACCGCGGGAGGTGGTGAACACTTTCGTGTAGGATCGCCCACCCCGTAAGGCCGCTCTCGCTTCCTGCCGCACTGCGGAAGCCAGATCCATCGGCCAAGCACCGGCCGTGGCAAATCCGTCGCTGCGAAGCATCAGCCGCGTACCCGGCGTCAAGTCCATCTCCCCTTCCAGGGAGCAGACGGTGGCGAGGATCCCGCCTTCCGGGTTCTGCAGGCAATCGCGTACAAACCGGATGTGGTGTGGCTCGCGGCGTGGATCAATGCATTCCAGCAGGATCTTCAGAATCCCTTTGCATCCCGAGCCATGCCCCCACAAGGCATCGTCCTGTCCCATCGTGCTATAGCTGACCACCAGGGGCGGCGACTGCGGCGTCAGCGATTGGCCTCGCCGCCAGATCTCGTTCTCCAGGCACCCGCCGCTGATGGAGCCAATCCGATCGCCCTCGCCCATCAGGAGCATGCGGGCGCCGGGCAGCCGATAGCTGGAGCCTTCGAAGCCAATGAGAGTCGCAAGAATCAAGGGCCGATCGGCGTTACGCGCCGCAGCAATTGCATCGACGACCGCCTGCATTTCCTTCATGCTTGTCCTCCTGCCACTCCGACCCTTGCCCCGGCCGCTCACCCCACGGGCTCCAGCCGCGCATACTGCAGAATAAGCGTCTTCCGCCCTACT
>JBLNDH010000238.1:0-13892 GCA_050261455.1 Bacillota bacterium | reverse complement strand
GCCTACGCCATGGTCAAACGGCTGTTTCGGGAGGAGGGCCTGATCGTTGGGCCATCCACGGGAGCGATCGTGCACGCAGCCACCCAGGCGCTGAAGGAAGACGCCGAGGGCGTGGCTGTCGCCATCTCACCGGATAGCGGGTTCAAATACGCCAGCTTCTACACCCAGATCCTTGGCGAGAATGAAGGGCTGCCCCAGGAGTAATCCCATGAGTGCTGCAATGAGTCTGTACCAACTGCCGGCGAGCCTGTCCGATGATCTGGAGCAGCTCCGGCAGATGATCGAACAGTTCAAAACGGGAGCCATTCCCGCCGCCCGCTTCCAGGCATTCCGCGTACCGCAGGGCATCTACGAGCAGCGCGAGAGCGGCACGTATATGCTGCGGATGCGCCTGCCGGCCGGCATGTTCCTGCCGCAGCACATGCGGGCGGTGGCCGAGGTGGCGGAGAAGTATGGCAACGGCACGCTGCACCTGACCAGCCGACAGGACATCCAGGTTCACCGCGTGCCGCTCGAAGGTGTTTACCCAGCGGTGCTGGCGCTGGCCGAGGCCGGGCTCTCGACCAAGGGCGGAGGCGGGAACACGGTGCGCAACATCGCCGCCTGCCCCCATGCGGGGGTGTGCCGGAAGGAAGTGTTTGATGTCACGCCGCACGTAATCGGCCTGACCGAGTTCATGCTGCCCGACCCGGTGTCGTTCCAGTTGCCGCGGAAGTACAAAATCGCGTTTTCCGGCTGTAGTCAGGACTGCGCCGGAGCGACGATCAATGACCTCGGGTTCATCAGCAAGGAGCACGACGGCGTACAGGGCTTTGCGGTCTACGTGGCTGGTGGCATGGGTGCCTCCAGCCGCGTCGGCAAGCTGCTGGAGGAGTTCATCCCCGTCACCGTCGCTCCCCGCGTGGCGGAGGCGATCAAGCGGGTCTTCGACAAGCACGGCAATCGGAAGAACAAGCACCGGGCCCGGATTCGTTTCTTGGCAGAGGATCTGGGTTTTGAGAAGTTCCGCGAGTTGTATCGGGCGGAACTGGAGCAACTGAAGCTCCCGCCGGCCACTGTGCCGGCAGCTTTCGTCGCTCCCGTACCATCTCACGCAACGTCTGAGATGAGGGGTGCCCCGATCCCGGTTGGCTTTGAGCAATGGTGCAAGGCCAGCGTGACGGCTCAGAAGCAGCCGGGCCGTTTCATTGTTGAGATCACACCGCCGCTGGGCGTGATCGAATCCGGGCCTTTGCGGCAGTTGGCCACAATCGTCGAGGCCCATGGTGAGCGCATGTTACGCGCCACCAATACCCAAGGGATGGTCCTGCGCTGGGTGGCCGAGGGCGAATTGCCTGTGCTGTACGCTGAGCTTCTGGCCATCGGATTGGCCGGCAGCCAGCCAGGACAGTTGCGTCGCCTGGTCGTCTGCGCCGGCGCTTCCACCTGCCGCCTGGGGATCTGCCTGTCTCGCGGACTGGCTTCGGCCATTGGCACGGCACTCAACAAGAGCGGTCTGGACCTGCGTGACGGCACCGGCGATGTGGCGGTGAACATCAGCGGCTGCCCCAACGCCTGCGGCCGCCATCCCGTTGGGCAGATTGGTTTGTGCGGTGCGGCCCGCCGCATCAACGGCCACCTGGTACCCCACTATATCCTTCAGTTGGGCGGCCATGTCGAGGAAGGCAAGACGGTCCTGGCCTCCGGCTCTCTGGCCATTCCCGCACGTAACGTGCCGGCGTTTCTGGTGGACTTCTTCACGGCTTTTCAGACCTCACCGCAACACCCCGACTTCGAGGCGTTCCTCCGGGCCGGCGGCATCAAGACGGCCGAGAGACTTGCCCATAGGCACGCGACGGTTCCGGAGTTCGCGGAAGACAAGAACCCCTACTATGACTGGGGCGGGAAGGAGCTTTTCTCGCTGGCCGGTCGCGGACCGGGTGAGTGCGGCGCGGGCGTTTTTGACCTGATTGAAGTGGACTTGGCCAGTGCGGCCGAGGCTCTGAACGCCGGCCGGCTCTTTGCGGCCACAGCCCTGACGGCACGGGCACTGCTCGTGACCCGAGGCGAGCAGGCCGACGACCATTTGCAGGCGCTGTCGCTGTTCCGGAAGCACTTCGTCGAAGCGAACCTGATCCCGGCGAACCTGCACGGTCTGGTGTTCCAAGCCGCTAGGGCAGCGACGGAAGCTGATGCCGAGGAGGCATTCCGCGGCGATCGCGACCAAGTCAATGCACTCTTGGCGGAAGTGAAGAGGATCTACGAGGGAATGGGGCCATCGCTCCGCATGCCCGCACCGGCCTGCAGCATAGCCCCGACACCCACGTCGTCAGTGCCCCCCAACATCAAGGCTGACCTGGCAGTGGACTATCGGGGCGTGAGTTGCCCGCTGAACTACGTGAAGACGAAGATGGCCCTGGGCAAACTCAAGGGTGGGCAGGTGCTGTCGGTGCTGCTGGATGAGCAGGGGGCCAAGAACGTGCCGGCCAGCGCGGCTAATGATGGCCATGCCGTCGTTTCCATCGGACAGGAAGACGGCCACTGGCGAGTGGTGCTTCGGAAGGGCGCGTGAGGCGAGCCGGTGGTCGCCAACAGTGCCCCATCCCGGCCATCGAGTCAGTTCGGGCTGTGATATGCCGCCAATCCGCTGTTTGCGGTGGGCACGCTTTGGCGGGCGTAGCGGAGGAGCTTCTGGGCGGCTTCGCAGGTTTCATGGTCGTGAACCACGAAGTTCAGATGCCAGACGCAGGCCTCGAAGCTGCACTGGTCGAAGACCATGTTGTTGACGCTGGCGGCCACCAGCACACATCGCCGGAAGATGCAGCCGTGGTAAGCGTTGCCGGTGGCGTAAACCGTCTGATCCTCAAAGACGCGGTTCTCGTGTTTGAGCAGAACACTCATGAGGTGCCTTTCGGAAAGCAAGCGATGTTCACCGGGCAACGCTACTGCTGGCGGCCGCCGATCGGCATCATGCGGCCCGCGGCATCAGGCGCGAAGGCGGGCGTTTGTGACAGCTCGCGACCGGTCAGCGCATAGGGAGCTTTGCTGCTACCGGTTGACGTGCAGCCAGCGAACAGGAGTGTGGCACTTACCGCAAACCCTGCGAGGGCAGAAGCGAGCAACTTCCGCAACATATTAGCCTCCTCGCCAACGCTTGTTGGCAGCATCGTTTGACTCCGCCAAAGACATCAACGAGATGCGACCCGCAAAGGGTTCCATTTCGTCCTGAATTCGGACATCCACACACGCGCCTTTTCCGGTGCTGGATTACCTCGTCGCCAGGGCCTCCGCCCGGCCCGATGGCGGGATCAAGGATGATCTGGTTCGACCCTTAAGGAAGGTGCGATTGGATCGACAGTTGGCGAACGCTCGCCGCGAAGGCCTGGATCAACGAATTACCTATCTCACGAAACAACGGTAATGGCGCGGTTGCATCGAAGCACGCCCCGCTATAAGTGGAGTTTAGAACTCAGTTGGATCAATTGTTCGACCGGCAGTCTTCCCATCAGGCAGATCCAGCGGCCATTTCGCTCGGTCATGGCCATGTTCACACCGCCGGAGGACTGGACACGATACGTGATCCCATCGCGCACAAGAACCGTGCCTTCGGGTGTCTTGATATCACTGCTGTCGGCAACCGCCATCGTGATGGGAATCTCATTGACCATCAGTGCGATGCAGGCCATCTTCTTGCGTCCGACCTCGTGGACGCAGCAGGACATCACGTGGTCCTCGGGCATGTCTGGCAGCGCGGGCCGCTGAGGCCATTCCTCCGACAGCGCCGCGGCGGCCGCATCGATCGAGGTTACCTTCCGCACGCCATGTGATTGCCCTGCAATCATCTCCTCGTGGACATGAGCCAAGACATCCGGCGAAGCCAGGGCCGGGCCGCCAGAAGAGAAGATCAATGCGGCAATGATACCCCCGATGAGAACCAGGATCGCGGCGGCAATACGCATCGGCCGTAGCCACATGTGCCTGGGCTGTTCGGCCTGCGGTGCCGGAATCTGCTGGCGCAGGGTGGCCGCCAGCTTGGACGTGTCCACCGGAAACGACGCCAGCCGGCTCAGACGATGCGTTGTCGCCCGGTCCAACTCGCCAAGATGGTCTGAATCGGGGGTATTCATGGCTCACCTTCCTGGCGGACCAGCCGCATCTCCCTCGCCACCGGCAGCAGGAATTCCCTCAGCATGGCGCGACCTCGGTGTGTTCGGGACTTTACCGTCCCAACCGGTACATCCAGGATCTTCGCGGCGTCCTTGTGGTCCATCTGTTCTACATCGACCAGAAGCAACGTCCAGCGGATTTCCTCAGGCAATTCCAGCAAGGCATCAATCACCTGCTGGTCCGAGAATGCCTGCAACACTTGCTCCGGGTTCTGCCAGGTCTCCGCATCAGCGCCGGCGTCCGTGCTCGAGTCCATCGGTTCGACCGCCAATTGCTCTAGGCTCACGTTCCGGGCCGATGAAGCAGTGGATCGCAGGTGGTCGATCCGCGTGTTTCGCAGGATCGTCATCAGCCAGGCCTTAGTGTCCGTCCCATCCTGAAGGCTGTCGATGGACTTAAAAGCCTTCATCATCGTCACCTGGGCAATATCCTCGGCTTCCGCCGAGTTGCCGGTGAGAAACTGCGCCGTCCGCAGGACCGTGGCCAAGTGCGGCCAAACCAGGCTATAGAATCGTTTTGTCGCCTGTTGTTGGTCCAACCTGTTCCTTTTTGGCCGCCGGCCAACATCTTACTGAACGAGACAACGCCAGGAGAAAGTTCAACACCAATCTCGGTCACTGCCAGCGGGAAAGCTTCCGAGCGATGAACCCAGCCCCGAGCCAACTGCGTTTAGTACCTGCCGGCACCCACGCGAGTGCGACGGATGCCGAGCCAAGTTTACGCGGGAGATGGTTATGTTCAAGCATGCCAATCGCGTCGGGATTCTGGGCGGAATCAGCCTGCTGGCTCTGACCCTCGCGAGTTGTGCCACCGGCAAGAGCGAATCTCCCCATGCACTGACGGGCGAGCAACAGTTCACCAGTGCGCAAGAGATTGCCCGGTGGAGCGATGACAAGGGGCATTTCCATCCGGAATGGCGGGTGGGCATCAACCGGCCGCCCGGTTATCCCAAGCCGCTTCCCCAGTAGCCTGAGTGACACTGGGCGCTTTCGGTGTTGCCTCGCTACGATCACCGGAGCGACAACCTTGTGCATTCGCTGTAATTCTACACTGCGGGGAAATGCCCATGAACATGAAACGCTCAGACGATCGCGCCGAGAAGCGGGAGTCGGTACACGCTCATCCGGGGATGCACGAATATCCGGGCAAGCACGAACAGGAAGCTCGAATGGCGACCGACCCCGTCTGTGGAATGGCGGTCGATCCGAGCAAAACCCGGTATACGGCAGAGCATGGCGGGCATAGCTTCGCTTTCTGTAGCTCATCGTGCTACGAGCGATTCCGCGAGGAGCCGTCTCGCTATGTTCATCCGGCTGCTGGTGGCAAGGATCGTCTTGCTCCTTCGCCGCTGGAACAGACGGCGGGCGGGATGATCTATACCTGCCCCATGCATCCGCAGATCGTGCAGGATCACCCCGGCAACTGCCCGATCTGCGGCATGGCTCTGGAACCGGCCACGGCCGTGGCCGAGGAAGGGCCGAGTCCCGAGCTGGTGGACATGACCCGCCGGTTCTGGGTCAGTCTCCTGCTGACGATCCCTCTGTTGGTCGTGGCGATGGGCCGGCACATCCCCGGCATGCCGCTGGAATCGTGGCTCTCCCCGCGATTGCTGACTTGGATCGAGCTGGCGATGGCCACACCGGTAATTCTGTGGGGCGGCTGGCCGTTTTTCCAGCGAGCCTGGGCGTCAGTAGTCACCTGGCAGCTCAACATGTTCACGCTCATCGGCCTGGGCGTTGCCGTGGCCTGGACCTACAGCGTCGTGGCCACTCTCGCCCCCGGCATCTTTCCCGCCGCCTTCCGCGATGCTCATGGACAAGTCGGCGTTTACTACGAAGCCGCGGCCGTCATCGTCACGCTCGTGTTGCTGGGCCAGGTTCTGGAACTGCGTGCCCGCGGCCAGACCAGCAGCGCCCTCAAGGCCCTCCTGGGCCTGGCCCCCAAGACAGCCCGGCGCGTGAGAGAGGATGGGACCGAGCAGGACGTCCCTCTGGAGCACGTCCACATCGGAGATCGCCTGCGCGTGCGTCCCGGCGAAAAGGTGCCGGTGGACGGGCGGGTGCTGGAAGGCAGCAGCAGCGTCGATGAATCGATGATGACAGGCGAGCCGATCCCGGTCGAGAAGCAGCCCGGGGACAAGGTCATTGGCGGCACAATCAATGCCACTGGCTCGTTCGTCTTCCAAGCCGAGAAGGTGGGCCGCGACACACTGCTCTCACGGATCGTGCAGATGGTCGGCGAAGCCCAGCGGAGCCGCGCCCCCATCCAGCGGCTGGCCGACGTGGTCTCCGCCTGGTTTGTTCCCGCCGTGGTGCTCACGGCCGTCGTCACCTTCATCGTCTGGGCGATCTTCGGTCCGCCGCCAGCCTTGGCCTATGCCATTGTCAACGCCGTGGCCGTGCTCATCATCGCCTGCCCCTGCGCCTTGGGGTTGGCAACACCCATGAGCATCATGGTGGGTGTCGGACGCGGAGCCAACGCCGGGGTTCTGATCCGAAATGCCGAAGCCTTGGAGGCCATGGAGAAGGTCAACACGCTGGTGGTGGACAAGACCGGCACGCTGACCGAAGGCAAGCCCAAGCTGGTGTCGGTCGTAGCCCTGCCGGGCCAGACCGAAGCGAATCTGCTGCGGCTGGCGGCAAGCCTGGAGCGAGGCAGTGAACACCCGCTGGCTGCCGCCATTGTCGCCGGGGCGACCGAACGGAAAGCTGAGATGACCTCCGTTCAGGAATTCAGTTCGCTTACCGGCCGAGGAATCACCGGCAAGGTCGCCGGGCACGCGGTTGCCCTGGGAAATCGCACGCTGCTGGAGGAACTCAAGATCGATGCCACCCCCCTCGTTGAGCAGGCCGAGAGACTGCGATCCGACGGGCAGACGGTGATGTTCCTGGCGGTGGATGGGCAGCCGGCGGGCCTGCTCGGCGTGGCTGACCCCATCAAGTCCTCCACGCCCGAAGCCTTGCATCTGCTGCGTCAGGAAGGTGTGGAGGTCGTTATGCTCACCGGCGACAGCCGCACCACGGCACAGGCTGTGGCATCAAAGCTGGGAATCGAGCACGTCGAGGCCGAGGTGCTGCCCCAGGACAAGAACCGTGTCGTTCGACAATTGCAGGACCAAGGTCGGTTCGTGGCGATGGCTGGCGATGGCGTCAACGACGCCCCGGCCCTGGCGCAGGCCCAGGTCGGCATCGCGATGGGCACAGGGACCGATGTGGCGATGGAGAGCGCCGCCATTACGCTGGTCAAAGGGGATCTTCGCGGTGTTGCCCGCGCTCGCCGCCTGAGCCACGGCACGATGCGCAATATCCGCCAGAACCTCTTCTTCGCCTTCATCTACAACGCGCTGGGCGTCCCGATCGCGGCCGGCGTCCTCTACCCCTTCGTGGGCATCCTGCTGAGCCCGATCATCGCGGCGGCGGCCATGAGCCTCAGTTCCGTATCGGTGATCGGCAACGCCCTGCGCCTTCGCCGGCTGCCGCTGTAAGACCCACGCATGAGCCCGCCGACGCAACCAGAGCCTCGCTCGCCACCGATTCGCTCTAACACTCATGTTGAAAACGGAATCGCGCCGCCGCATGGTGGCGCATGCGACGACGCGATCCGTCGGGGAAGAGGCTGGGGCGAACCGGTCACACGGCTCGCTGGCACAATCTCGGCGCATGGCCAGTAGAGAGAGTTGTCGCAACAGCGGCAACGCGTGTGATTTCTTACAGTGCGGCATATTCCTGGTAAAGTCCGCCTATTGCCTGATCGATCATCAATCTGTAAAGGGCACGCGCCTCGCTCAGAGACGCTGCGCCCCTGAGGATGCTCGTCCTCAAGACAGTAACGAGGCCAACCCGACAAAAGGTTCAACGTCGCGCGATCCGCGCAAAGCCTTCCGCTGAAGTGGGGAAAACAGCGGACCGTTGAACCTGGTGGACGCTCGCATCCGTTTATTCAGGCGAGGCACCGGGCGGACTTGGGGTCACCGCTTCGATCCATTCACGAGGAACGTGCTCTTGGGCGTCCGTGTGCCGACACTCGGAAAGGCGAGGCAGTGGTGAGACGAGTAACTGGTGCTGTGGTCACGGCTGCGGGTCTGTGTGCTGCGCTGCTGCTATCCGGATGCGTACTGGCTCCGCAGGGCACCCAGCAGGAGAAGGCCAAGCTGGAGAAAAGCGGGCGGGCGCACGAGATCCCAGTGGAGAACCGCGTGCTGCCGGAGTTGTCGGCACCGGTGCCCTGGCAGGATGTGCTTCACCGCGCCTTCCTGGCCAACGGCGACCTGGAAGCCTCCTACTTCGAATGGAAAGCGGCGATGTCGCGAATCGACATGGCGGCCGCATGGCCCAACAGCAATGTGCAGGTGGGCTATGAGTACATGCTCTCCAAGGAAAAGATGAAGGCTTGGGACCGTACCACGCTCAGCGTTGGGTTCGACCCGGCCATGAGTCTGCAATTGCCGTTCAAAGTCCAACAGGCCGGGAAGGTGGCACTGGAGGAAGCACGCGCCAGCGGCTATCGCTTCACGGCTGCCAAGTTCGATCTGCAGAAGAAGGTACTGATCGGCTATCTCGACCTGGCGCTGATGGAGGAGAAGATTCGCATTCAGCGCGACAACGTGAGCCTTCTGAAGATGCTGTCGGACACCGCCAACAATCGTGTGCAGGCCGGCGGCCCGCAGCAGGACCTGCTCAAAGCGCAAATCGAGTGGCGGCTAGCGGAGAACGAGCTGGCGAGCATGGAGGCCGAGGCCAAGAGCATGCAGGCCATGCTCAACGGCATGCTGGCGCGCGATGCCCAGGCTCCTTTGGCCATGCCGGAGACGTTACCCTTGCCTCGCGAAGTGGCAGCGGAGGACGACCGACTCATTGCCGTGGCAGTGGATCAGAACCCTGAGCTGGCGGGTCTGGCCCGGCAGGTAGCTGGCCGCCAAGACGCCCTGAAGCTGGCGAGGATGCGGTATATCCCGGACATCAATCCGACCGCCGCGATCACCGGAGACGTGTCGAAAGCAGTCGGGGCGATGATCATGCTACCCACGAACATTCCCATGATCCGTGGAGCCGTGAACGAGGCCAAGGCCATGCTTCAATCCAGCGAGGCCATGGCGCGGCAGGCAAGGAATGATCGGGCCGCAAGCTTCGTTGCGGCGCTGTACGCGATGCGTAACGCCGAACGTCAGGTCGCGCTTTTCCGCCACCGCATCCTGCCTGCCGCCGAGCAGGTGCTGAACAGCTCTCGCCAAGCTTATGCCACCGGCAGCGTCGGCTTTGTCGACCTGATCGACAGCCAGCGGACGCTGCTGGAGGTGCGGCAGATGATCGCCGAGTCGCTCATTCAACGAGAACGTCGCTTGGCTGAGTTGGAGGCTCTGGCGGGAGTGGACATCGAGACACTGGCTCGACCCACCACTCGGCCCACGACGAACCCTGTGACACAACCAGCCGCAACGGCCGAGAGCCGCGCGGATTCAGAGGTGCGATAGTATGAACCGTGAATTTCTCCACAATGCCGGCGCTGTCTCCAAGGTCTTCCTCGCCCGCCTGCGATTTCTGGCCGTGTTCCTGGCCGCTGGTTTCATCGTCGGGTATTGGGACAACATCAAGAATCATTGGGACAAGTGGACGCGGCCCAGAGTGGCTCCCGATTCCCTCGTGGCGTCGGCCGCCAGCAACATCGAGTACTACTGCGCGATGCACCCCAACATCGTCCGCAACGAGCCGGGCAACTGCCCGATCTGCTCGATGCCCCTGATCAAGCGTAAGAAGGGCGAACAGGTCAAGCTCCCCGAAGACGTCTTGGCCCGCGTGCAGCTCTCGCCGCAGCGTATTGCTTTGGCGAACATTCAAACCAGCGTGGTGGAGCCGCGTGCGCTGGTGCATGACATCCACGCGGTCGGCGTTCTGGACTACAACGAAACCAAAGTGGCCCAAATCAGCGCGCGTGTTGCGGGGCGGGCCGATGAACTCTTCCTGCAGTATACCGGCCAGGACATCAAGAAGGGCGAGCCGCTTTACTCGCTCTATAGCCCCGAGCTCTACACCGCCCAGCGTGAGTACCTGCTAGCCCGCAAGCGGGCAAACGAACTGCCGGCCGCTGCTGCCCAGGATGCCAGGACGGATGCGGCCTCGGTGTACAACGCTTCTATGCAGAAGCTGGTGCTGTGGGGCATCACCCGCGAGCAATTGGACTCCATGGACAAGGAGTACGATCAGAGCGGCAAGATCCCCTCGCACCTGATCGTTGCCAGTCCGGTCAGTGGCATTGTCGTCAAGAAGGATCTGTTCGAGGGCGGCTATGTCAACGTGGGCGATCGGCCCTACACCATCGCTGATCTCGATACCCTCTGGTTGCAGGCGAAGATCTACGAGCGGGATGTGCCCCTGGTGCAGATTGGCCAGCCGGTCCAAGTCACCGTCGAGGCCCTGCCCAATGAGACCTTCACGGGGACGGTGGCGTTCCGCGCCTTCCAGATCGACCCGCAGACGCGCACGCTGGATGCGCGTATCGTCGTAAGCAATCCGCGCAATGCGAAAGGCGAACTGCGGCTCCGCCCCGGGATGTTCGCCGATGCGGCCATTCGCGTCCCGGTACTTCCGAGCGAATCCTCCACCACGAAGCCGGTGGCAGTCTCGGCAGCGATGACTCTGGCCTGCGCCGAAGCGTTTCAGTCAGCACTGAAGCCGTATCTGCAAGCCCAGACGCTGCTCTCGCAGGATAAGGCGGATGGCGTATCCGACCTGCTGCATCAGTCGCTGACTGCACTGGAGAACCTCTGCGAGTCAGAACGGGGCAATGACGCATACAAGCGGCTTGTCGAGGCGATCCACAAGACGCGGGGACAGGGCCTGGCGGCGCTGCGTGAGACCTTCAAGGCTGTCTCCACCAACCTGATTGAGATCGGTAAGGCCACTGGACTTCCGCCGACCGCGGCGGCGGTCCAAGTCTTCCGCTGCCCGATGGCCAAGGCTACTTGGCTGCAGACAGCCACCGAGACCGCTAATCCGTACTACGGCTCCAGCATGCTGACCTGCGGCGGGCCGGTGGAGGTCCTGCCCAAGGCCGATGCCCTGGCCGCAGCCGCAAAGAACCTCTCAGCCCTGCCGGCCACGAAAGTCCTGGCCATCCCCCGTTCTTCGGTGATCGACACCGGGCGCAACAAGGTGGTCTATGTGGAGTCTGCGCCGGGCGTGTTCGACATGCACACCGTCAAGTTGGGCGCAGCCGCGGGCGAGTACTACCCAGTCCTGGAAGGTCTGAATCAGGGCGACCGCGTGGTAACCGTCGGCGCATTCCTGGTCGATGCCGAGAACCGCCTCAACCCCGCGCAGACCGCAGAGGCCGCACCGGCGGCCGCGTCCGACGGGGAATCCAAACATCAGCACTAACGAGAGTAGACCCGCAGTCACAGCGGTAATGAGGTTGTATGATCGCGAAAATCATTGAGTTCAGTGTCCGCAACCGCTGGATGGTGATCATTGCTTGGCTGGGCATCGCCATCTGGGGCCTATATGCCGTTCTACATACGCCGGTGGATGCGATTCCCGACCTGTCGGAAAATCAGGTTATCGTGTTTGCCGACTGGATGGGCCGCAGCCCCCAAGACATCGAAGAACAGATTACCTATCCCCTTTCCGTGCAGCTCCAGGGGTTGGCCGGCGTCAAGGTCATCCGTTCATCGAGCGAGTTCAACTTCTCGATGATCACGATCATCTTCGACGAGAAGACGGACTTCTACTTCGCCCGCACCCGCGTGCTGGAGCGACTGGCCACGGCCCAGGCCTCCATGCCTGCCGGCGTGACGCCATATCTTGCGCCCGATGCGACCGCGCTGGGCCAGATCTTCTGGTACACGGTCGAGGGCGAGGGCAGGAGTCTAGATGAGCTGCGGGCGATCCAGGACTGGACGGTTCGGTACCAGCTCAACAGCATCCCCGGCGTGGCCGAGGTTGCATCGGTAGGCGGCATGGTCCGCCAGTACCAAGTGGACGTGGACCCGGCGAAGCTCCGCGTTTACGACCTGCCGCTGGGGGCGCTGTACAGCGCCATCGCTTCCAGCAACATGAGCGTGGGCGGCAAGACCATCGTGCAAGCCAACAGCGAGTACCTGATCCGCGGCGTGGGCTGGCTGCAAGGCGTCAATGACCTGGAGAACGTGGTGGTGGCCAGCCGCAATGGCGTGCCCATTCGTCTCCAGGACGTGGCCAAAGTGCAGCTAGGGCCGGAGTTCCGCCGCAGCGCGTTGGAGAAGAATGGCCGAGAGGTTGCCGGCGGCGTGGTGATGATGCGCTATGGGGAGAACCCGCTGGCGGTTACCCAGGCGATCAAGGACAAGATTCGTGACCTTCAGGCCGGGCTTCCTCAGGGCGTGCGGATCGTGCCCTTCTATGACCGCACCCGCTTGATCGAGTCGGCCATTCATACGGTGACCGGAACCCTGCGCGAAGAGATCATCATCGCCACCATCGCCATCCTGCTGATCCTCACCCACTTCCGTTCGGCGTTCGTGGTGTGCGCCACATTGCCGATGGCGGCACTGATCTCATTCCTGTTCATGTTCTACCTCAACATCCCCAGCAACATCATGTCGCTGTCGGGGATCGCCATCAGCATCGGCATCCTTGTGGACGCGGCGGTGGTGATGGTGGAGAACGCCACGCACGAGCTGCACATGCATTTCGGCAAGGAGAAGGTGCGCGGCGACACCACCGAACTGATCGTCCACGCCTGCCGCCTCGTGGGCCGGCCAATCTTCTTCAGCGTGGTCATCATGCTGGTCTCATTCCTGCCGATCTTTGCCTTCAGCGGGCAGGAAGGGAAACTGAGCCACCCGCTGGCCTACACCAAGAGCTTCGCCATGATTGGCGTGGCGATCATGGCCATCACGCTGGTGCCGGCAATCATCCCGCTGTTCATCCGCGGGAAGCTGAGCGGTGAGGACGACAACTGGATCGTCCGCTCCTTCATCAACATCTACAAGCCACTTCTGAGTTGGATTATCGATCGCCCAGGGTTCGTCTGGTGGATCATGGGAGCCATCATCTCGCTGGGCGCGGGATTCATCGGCTCGGAACTGGTATCGGCGCTCGCCCTGGCTGCAGGCATCATGTTCGTTGTCCTGGGGGTGCGGCAGACGGGATGGACGATGTGGATCGTGGTGGCGGTGGTGGTGGGCACGTTCCTGGCCACCGCCCTAGCGGCCGAGAACATCGCCCTCACGCTACCCCACACCCTCCACGAGTCCCTGCGCTGGGTCATCTGGTCGGGCGTGGCCGCCTTCCTGGTGCTCGCGGTGGCATTGAAGCACTGGCGCACGGTGGCCGTGGCATCCTTGCTCCTGGTGGCCTTCATGGCGGACACCCGTTTCCGCAAGCTGGGTGGCGAGTTCATGCCGGAGCTGAATGAAGGCAGCATCCTCGACATGCCCACTAGCGCCCCGCGCATCGCCATGGCGCAGGCACTGGACGATGTCATGGTCCGCGATCGGCTCATCCGTTCCATGCCCGAGGTCGAGCAAGCGGTGGGCAAGGTGGGACGCGCCGACACGGCCACCGATCCGTCACCCCTGGACATGGTGGAGACGATCATCAACCTGCACCCGCGGGAATGGTGGCCCAAGCGGAAGATGGAGTTCGATGATGCACTGCGGCAAGGCGCAGTCGTCGCCGCTGAGATGCAGCGGCGTGGCTGGCTCAAGGCCGAAGGCATCCAGCCCGACGACTGGGCGAACGTTCCCAGCGCGGTCAAGGACAGTGAGTACT
>JBLNDH010000237.1:0-5676 GCA_050261455.1 Bacillota bacterium | reverse complement strand
GGAGAACTGTCCACAGGATCCCCAGCGGCACCCCGACGATCGCACCCACCGCCGCCAGCATCGCCCCCTCCATCACCACCAGCTTCCCAATCTGCCGGCGTTCCGCCCCCACCGCCCGCAGCATCGCCAGCGAACGCGTGCGTTCCGCCACGCCCATGCTCAGCGTCGTAAACACGATGAATATCGCCGCCAGCATCGCCACCGTGCCACCCAGGTAGCTGATGAACTGCGCCCCCTCCATGTTCTTCTGCATCTCGTGCTGCCGCTGCCCCGCCTGCCGAAGCCGCAGCACCGGCTCCATCTTCTCCAACCTCGGCCGCCACCGCTCCGCGAACGCCCCCTCATCCGCCTCGCTCTGCAGGTCCACAAACACCCGGCTCACCTTGTGCTCACGCCCAACAAGCTTCTGCAGCGTCTCCAGCGGCAGGTAGATCGTGTGCAGGTGCATCGCCAGGATCGCCGGCTTGTGCACAATCCCTACAATGCGCACCTTGAGTGGCCGATCCGGATGCAACAGCGTTACTTCATCCCCCACCCCGATCTCCAACCGCTGCGCCATGACTTGATCGATGACCGCGACATTCCCTGCATTGCCGACAAACCAATCCCCCGCGTCACGTTTCATCGTCTGGACCTGTCCATCGTCCGGCAGCCGCACGCCGATGGCCATCCCCAGAATATGCGAGCCTGAACCTGCCTCACTCCCCTTCTCCACCAACGCCTCGGTCTCCAGCCGCCCCACCGCCCGCTGCACCGCCACATCTTTGCCTAACTCGTCAATCAGCCCCTCGGTAAAGACCTGGTCCGGATCCCCCTTCGGCGAAATCTCAATACTGCTCGACCCCACGTAATAACGCACAAACTGCTGCAACGCCGCCTCGGCCGACGCATACCCGCTGGTGATCGCCACCACCAGGCTGATCGCTAGCGCCACCGCCGCAATCGTCAGCGCCGCCCGCACCTTCCGAAACACCAGCGTCGAGATCAACAATCGCCACAGAACCATTCGATACCTCAAGCCCACCCGATACGGAGCCGACTGCACTCAATTAAGCACCAACGATCACTTACGGTATGGCCGCCTGCTTCAGGCACTCCTGATACCGCATCGCCAGATCCTGCGCGCCTTCCACCTGCTGCGTCGGGAATCGATCGATAAGTCGACCATCTTTCATGATCACCACTTCGTGCGCGTAGGCCGCCACTGCGGGCTCGTGCGTCACCATGACAATCGTCTTGCCATGGATGCTCGACAGATCGCGCAGGAGCTCACAAATGCTCTTGCTGTTCAGCGAATCAAGATTACCCGTGGGTTCATCCGCCAGGATCACCGCCGGGTCGGTAATCAGCGCCCGCCCGATCGCCACACGCTGCTGCTCTCCGCCGCTCATCACGTCCGGCCGATGATCCGCTCGATGCGACAACGCCAGCCGATCCAATAGCTCATCCACTTTCCCATTCAGACCGGCCACGCTCCGCCCATCCAGCATGACTGGCAACGCAATGTTCTCCCTTGCCGACAGCGTCGGGATCAGGTTGAACGCCTGGAATACAAGCCCCACATAATGCCGCCGAAACAGGGTCAATTGCCGATCGGACATGCCCGCAATGTTTTCGCCGTTGATGAGAATCCGCCCCGAATCCGGTGAGGTCAGCCCAGCCATCAGATGGAGCAGAGTGCTCTTGCCTGATCCGCTGGCCCCCATGATCGCCAGGAACTGTCCCTTGGCCACTGCCAGATCAATGTTCTTTAACGCTTGTACAGCCCGGTCGCCTTGCTTGTAGGTCTTACTTACATTCTCCACAGCCAGCGGCGTCATGCGTCTCCTTGAGTTGTCCTCGAACTATAGCCATCACCAATCCCCCTCACAAGCGGAGCTCGGCTTCGTACAATACGTTCCTTATGCGAATCCTCGCCACCGCGGATCTGCACTACAACCATCCTCGTTCGCGGCGGTTGGCGGATCAGCTCATCGATGAGCTGATCCAAATCCCAGCCGATGTGCTGCTGCTCATCGGCGATACCGCTTCCGGCACCGGCGAAGAGCTTGAACATTGTCTCCATCGTTTCGACGTCTTCCCCGGCCCGAAGTTGTTCGTGGCAGGTAATCATGAACTGTGGACACGCGGGGACGATAGCTATCGCCTGTTCAAGGAAGAGCTCCCCCGGCGTATTGCAGCGCTCGGCTGGCGTTGGCTTCAGGACGACCCCTTTGTCGCCGACAAGCTCGCGATCGTCGGCAGCGTTGGATGGTACGACTACTCTTTCGCCGAACCCTCCTTGGGCATCCCCCGCCGCTTTTACGAGCAGAAGATCGCCCCCGGCTCGGCCGCCTACCTGACCGAATTCGCCCATCTGCTGGAGTCCGCCGATGACATCGCCCCCGCCGCCCGCGATGTCCACGCCCGCTGGAACGATGGCCGCTTCGTCAAGCTCCATCGCTCCGATGAGCAGTTCCTCACCGAACTCATCACACAACTCGATAGCCAGCTTCACGCGCTGAGGCATATCCCTCACATCGTCGTCGCCATGCATCACCTGCCCTTCCGCGAAATGCTCCCGCCTCCCAACACCGGCCCCTGGGAGTTCGCCAAGGCCTTTCTCGGCTCCGAGCGTCTCGGCCAAATCCTGCTCCAATACCCCAACGTCCGCACCCTCCTCTGTGGCCACACTCACCTTCCCCACGAAGCCCACATCCCCCCCATCCACGCCCTGAACATCGACTCCGGCTACCGTTACAAAACTTACAAGCTTCTCGACATCCCCGCGCATTAACCGCCCCTCAAACCAATACCTGCCATTTGTCCTTATCTACCATCCACTAGCCACTATTCACTATCCACTCCCCCCTACCAACTACCCCCTACCCACTCCCGCTTTCTTGGCTATGCTATAAACTATGAAGCGCACAGCCCCAATCTTGCTCTTCGTCTTGTTGGCAGCTTGCCTCACTTCCGCTTACGCCGCCGACAATGCACCCGACATCCTATTCGATGCCATTCCGCGCCAGACGCTGGATGCCATGGATCGCCGGGAACTCGGCACCCTCTACACCCCTGCCATTGCCGACAAGCTCTACGACGCCCACCAACTGCTCGAAAAGTACTTCGCCGCTGAAAAGGCACCCGATCGCAAAGCAATCGTCACCCAGCTGGCGGCATTGAATCTGGATCCCAACATCCTCGGGCGTCTGGCCCGCATCCGCCTCTATTGGCCACAGCTCCAGCCGGGCGTCTACTTCGTCAACGAGCGCATGGGCCCGCATCCCGTGCTCTACTTTGTCGGCCTGCCCGATGCCTACGATCGCAGCAAGCCCTATCCGCTGGTCATCAAGCTCCCCGGCGCTCATCCCTTCGTCACCAATCCCCCACCCACGCCCGAACAGGTGCAAGCCTTGTATACAGGCTGGATCCAGGATGAACTCAAGGCCCATCCCGACGCGGTCGTCCTCATGCCCCTGCTCAACCTCAATGAACTCTGGGGCCCCAGCTACAAGGGCGTCCACAGCGTCATGCAGTCGCTCTTCCATGTGGTTGGCCGGGTCAACATCGATCCTGCCAAGGTCTACCTGACCGGCCACGCCATGTCCGCTCACGCCACCTGGAACCTGGCGATCCATTACCCCACCTTCTTCTCCGCCATCAACCCCCTGTCGGGAAGTGCAAGCCTCCCGTGGCAGCGATTGCGCCTGATCAATCTCCGCAACGTCCCCGCCATCGTCTGGCATGACGCCGACGACAAGATCGTCCCCGTCGCCGCCTCGCGCGACCTGGTGAAGATCCTCAAGCAGTACAAGTTCGATGTCGACTACCAGGAAACCCAAGGCGTCGGCCACGCCCCCTCCGACGAAATCCTCAAAACCCAGTACGCCAAGCTTCGATCTCGCGTCCGCAACCTCTACCCCAAACAGGTTTCCCTGGCCTCCAATCGCCCGGACACCTTGCTCAACCGCAACGACTGGGTCCAGGTCTACCAGATGCTCGAGCCGGGCAAGGAAAAAAAGGCGATCGTCAAGCAAAGCAGGAGCACCATCACTCTCCAGGAAAACTCCTACGAGCTCACCGCCTCCTTCACAGCCCCCAATCGCATCGAGGTCAAGTGCCGCAATGTCGAGTCGATGCGGTTTCTCCTCAATGACCAGATGATCAACTTCTCTCAACCGGTCACGGTACTGGTCAATGGTGTCGTCCGTTTCCAGGGCATGCTCACCCCTAACCTCAACGACATGCTCAACGACCAACTCTTCCTCGGCCGCGGCTGGCGTTACTACACCGCCGCCGTCGATGTCGATTTCGGCGCCCTCTCCTCGCGTCCCACCACCCGCCCCACCACCCGCCGAGGCACGATCGAATACACGCCAAAGTGATTATTTGTAGGGTGCGATTCAGCGCACGTCGATCGCTTCCCTCTTTCTCCCTCGCCCGGTACTCCGGGAGAGGGTTGGGGTGAGGGTTCGGAGCCAGGGGCACACTCAAACGGGAACTGCTCTAAAGCCCACGGCGCTGCCGTGGGAAACTCCATTCGCGGGCCGGTAATCTGTTGCCCGATCGCTATATCAACCCGACAATCCTCCCGGGAGATAACTGGATGGAGAACAGCCGATCGAAAACGGGGTGTCGCATCTGGATAAGACGGATCGGAGTTCTTTTACTGCTTGCGGGCTTGTGTCCCGGTCCGATTGCAACCGCGTATGCGATGTCGAGGGCCTTTCGTACCGAAGGCACGCCTCTTGATCGAACCCTTATTGATACAGCCCTTCGGTTGTCGATGGATACTCTCCCCATTGCGGTTGTCGGGTTGGCGTTGATCGTGGCATCCAGTTTCTGCCATCGTCGTGCCCCCCGCTAAGTGCGCAGGCTCCACCCCCGCGAAACGGTGGTGCCCCCTCAACTGGAACTGAACCGGCCCGGCAGCGCAAGCCCATGATGTCTAATGCTCATCTTGCCCGTGCGTGTTTGCTCTGCCTTCCTCCGCGTTAATCCGCGGCCTAAATCGTTCCCCCGAAATCGGAGTAATCATCTCGCTCATCCCGCCTCCCCGTCGGCATGCTCGCCAGCGCACTCCACGTCGCCAATACCGTCACAAGAATCCCCGCAATCACGTTATTCGTCGTCGGAACCACATTTGACGCATACCCCAGAATCCATGGCGACGACAACACCCACACCCCCAACGCCACATTCACCCAGCTCAACGCCGGGTGCTCATGGGCAAAAAGCACCCGCACAGCCGCGATAACCCCAATCACAATCCCCAGGATCACATTGTGCGCCCTGGCCGAGTGCTCCGGAAAACTCAAGACCACCGGACTGACCATCAGCCATATCCCAACCACCACGACAAACCCACTGGCCGTCTGCACCACGGCTCTTCGATCTCGCATTGCGTACGCCATCGCACGTTCCTTTCCACCCACCACCTGCCCCATCCCCTGATGACATGCGAACCCCATGCGAGACCTCGCCCGCAACCATGGATTTCTTCTAATTGCTGATCGCTTGCCACCCGCCGATACTCATGTGAGAATCCCAGCCATGCTCAAGCATTCCTTTTTTATCACAGCCCTTGGCCTCTGCTTCGCCATGCTCCCCGCCACCCTTCTGGCCGAACTCCCCGCCCCCCCCACCGACCTGGCCAACTGGAGCATCCCTTGGGACCCCGCCGCCCCTGGCCCC
>JBLNDH010000236.1:0-3534 GCA_050261455.1 Bacillota bacterium | reverse complement strand
CCACGCCCGGCGGCGACCTCTGGGCCCAGGACATGCTCAATGGCGACCTGTGCGCCTTGGTTACCCCCGACTGGCGGGCTGGCTTCCTCGCCGAACGCGCTCCCAGCCTAGCGGGAAAAGTCGCCATGATGCCCCTGCCGCGTTTTGATCCCGACGATGCTCCCACCAGCACCTGGGGCGGGACCATGATGGGCATTCCGCGCACCGCCAAGGATCCGGAAGCCTCCTGGGCACTACTCAAATGCCTCTATCTCAGCCCGGAATCCCTCCGTGCCCGCCAGCGATTGAACAAGATCCTGCCGCCGCTGAAATCGCAGTGGCGCGATCCTCTCTTTCACCAGGCCGATCCCTTTTTCGCCGGCCAGAAGGTTGATGAGCTCTACATCGACTTGGCCGAGCAGATTCCGCCGCGTTATGTGACGCCTTTCACCCCCATCGGATCGCTCTCCTTGTCGATGGTGCTGTCCAACGCCGTGGCGTACGTGGGCGAGCATGCCAACGAGCCGCGTGAGCAGCTGGAAGCCGGCCTGCGCACCGCCTGCCAGAAATGGCTCGATCGGGAAGCCAACGAACTGCGCAAACGCATTGAATTCGGGAAACTCGAATGAATCGCGATCGACTCTGGACCTGGCAATCCCGGCTGGCGCCGTACCTGTTCGTGCTGCCGTTCATCGTGCTGTTCGGCCTCTTTCTGCTTTACCCCATCTGGCGGAGCGCCGTGCTCAGCTTCTACAAATCGGCCGGCCCGCGTCACGAGACCTTCGCCGGGCTGGGCAACTACCGCTTTCTTCTGAAGGATCCGCTCTTCTGGCTGGCTGCCGCCAACACCGCCGCTTACACGCTTCTGTCGCTGTTGATCCAGATCCCCGCCTCGCTGGCTTTGGCGCTGGTTTTGAACCATCCGCGCGTTCGCGCCCGGGGCATCTTCCGCTTCGCCTTTTTCTCCACGCACATTGTCGGCAGCGTCTTTTTGGCGGTCCTCTTTGCCATGCTGCTCAGCCCGCGCTCGGGTCTGCTCAACCGCGCCCTTAGTTTCCTCGCAGGTCATTCCATCGAGATTAATTGGCTCGGCGAGCCCAACCTCGTCCTGCCAGCGATGCTGCTGGCCAGCCTGTGGGTTTCCGTCGGTTTTGGCATGGTTTATTTCCTGGCGGCGCTGCAGGCGGTGGACAAGGAACTCTACGAAGCCGCCGAGGTCGATGGCGCTGGCATTTGGGCGAAGTTCTGGCATGTTACGCTGCCCGGCATCAGGCCGGTCCTGATCTTCATGATCCTCATCGGCACGATCAGCGGCTTCCAGCTTTTCGAGTTGCCCTACGTGCTCTTTCAAGGCCAAGCCGGCCCTCGCCTACGCGGGCTAACCATCGTGATGTACCTTTATCAACATGGCTTCGAAGCCGGTAATCTCGGTTACGCCGCCGCTATCGGCTGGGTGCTTATGCTCATGATCCTTGCCGTCACCCTTTTCCAAGTCCGCACCCTGCGGGCCATGCAGGAGCGATGAACATGCCCGTTCAATCAGCCACGAAACCTTCCCGGACTTCCAATCCCATCGCGAGCCTCATCGTCCACTCGGGGTTGGTGATCGCCGCTCTTCTGGCGCTGGTCCCCTTCCTCTGGCTCCTCTGTGCCACCCTCAAACGCGGCGAAGACCTGTTCAGTTACGCCTTTCTCCCCTGGGACCACTTGGATCGGCTCACCCTGCAGAATTTCAAGGATCTGTTTACCAAGCAGCCCTTCGGCACGTGGTTGCTCAACTCCCTGTTCCTGGCCTCCACCCAGACCGTGCTGGTCGTCACTTTCAGCAGTCTCGGCGGCTTCGCGCTGGCCAAGTACCGCTTCAAAGGCAAGCGAGTTCTGATGCTCCTGATGCTTGCCACCCTGCTGCTGCCATCGCAGGTTCTCCTGACCGGCGGCTACGAGCTGATGTTCAAGTTCGGCTGGATTGACTCCTACGCCGCCATCCTCGTCCCCGGCTCCGTCAGCGTTTTCGGCATGTTCCTGTTTCGTCAAGCCATGCAGTCTGTTCCTGACGAACTGCTTCAGGCCGGCCGCGTCGATGGGTGCAGTGAGCTGCGCCTCTGGTGGGAAATTGCCCTACCCATCGTGCGTCCCATGATCGGCGCCTTCACCCTCATGAGCTTCCTGGCTTGCTGGAACAGTTTTCTCTGGCCTCAGATCATGCTGCAGAACGAGCTGAAATACACCCTTCCCATGGGTCTGTCCAACATGAGCCAACTCCCCGAATACCGCGAGGAATTCGGCATCCTCCTGGCCGGCACCCTCTTGAGCCTCAGCCCGGTGGTGATCCTCTTTTTTGTTCTGCAAAAGGATTTCATCGCCGGCCTGACCACCGGCGCGGTGAAAGGATGATCAAAGCCCCAACCTTCAAACATATCCCGCTCCACAAGCCCCAACGGGGCGGTAGCCAATAGCCAGGGGCGTCAGCCCCTGGACCTCTGACCCCCGAGCGCTCTCTCCTGACCCCTGTCTCTCAGCCCCAACGGGGCGACAAAGCTCGCTCTCAATAGGGGCCTTGCTCAATCCCACACATACCGCTCGTCGTACGCGACTCCATGCCGCTTCGGGAATGCAATCAACTCCTCTTTGAAACCCCGCGTATGATGATGTTCCGCTTGCCGGTTGATGTATTGCCGCACCGATTCCACATTCGACTGGCTTACCGAAAACGCCGCATACCCCGCTTGCCACGCAAAGCTGCTCATTGGCGGGAACGTCTCATGAATCCACTTCGAGGAATTCGTTTTGACTGCCCGCAGTGCATCCGCCACGCAGATTTCCCGGCTCAGCGATGCCAGCAAATGCACATGGTCGCCCATGCCGCCGGCATGTAACAATTGGCATTCCTCTGATCGAAGGACCCCGCCAATATACTCGTATAGCCGAGGCTGAAGATCTGGGTTAATCGCGTCCACACGATCTTTCGTGCTGAAGATGACGTGGACATTCAGACATGCCAAGGATTGCGGCATGATGGCCTCCCTGGGGCACTGCCGCCCCTTCGGGGCTGAAGTCGGGCTTGCACCTCGTTCCCAGGGGCTCGCGCCCCTGGCTATTGGCTATCGCCCCGTTGGGGCTTTGATACCGCAATTTTCCTGATATGACAATATTGAGCGGTCAACTCTGCGCCCCCACCGCTTTCCCAAACAGCGTCAGATTCTGCGCATCCACGATCTTCACCTGCAGGATCTTCCCCTTCATCGCTGAATCCCCATCGAAGC
Source organism: Bacillota bacterium (assembly GCA_050261455.1). Classification (GTDB taxonomy): domain Bacteria; phylum Planctomycetota; class Phycisphaerae; order Tepidisphaerales; family Tepidisphaeraceae; genus JAPLNB01. The sequence continues at coordinate 292 of JBLNDH010000236.1, read as the reverse complement.
ACACAATCTGATCCCCGCGTGTCCGCCCCACCAGTTGCGTTTTCACTTCGGGGGCCTTTTTCTTTTCCCAGCCCAATTCCACCGTGCCATTCCCCTGTCGGCTGACCAGCTTGCTCTCGCCTTCCACGATCACTTCAACGGTCCGGCCGATCATCTGGCGATTGCTTTCCGCCGACACTTCCTGCTGCACCGCCAAGGCCTCGTTGTTTCGCCGCCGCTTCACCTCATCCGGTACGTCGTCCTCGAACCGCTTGATCGCCACCGTCCCCGGCCGCGGCGAATACTTGAACAC
>JBLNDH010000235.1:0-5852 GCA_050261455.1 Bacillota bacterium | reverse complement strand
CCAACACCACGCCGGGCCCAACAGGCCATCCGACGCATGGCGTGAACATCGCCATGGCTATCAAGTACCCCGCCCTGCAGTTTGCCTTGACCGGTGATCCCAAGTACCGCCGGGCTGCATTCGCCGCGTTGGACAATCTCGACAAATACCACGGACAGGTGGGCGGACGGTTCAGTTGTGATGAACACCTGGCCGGCCATCATCCCGCCCAGGGCACCGAGCTCTGCACCATCGTCGAAGAGATGTTCTCCCTCTCGAACATGGCTGCGGTTTTCGGCGACGGCGCCCTGGCCGACCGCATCGAGATGCTGGCGTACAATGGCTTGCCCAGTGCCTGCACGCCCGACTTCTGGGCCCACCAGTACGATCAGCAGGCCAATCAGGTCCTGGTCACCCGCGCCAAACGCCAGTGGGTTTCCAATGGCGATGACGCGAATCTGTATGGCCTGGAGCCGCACTTCGGCTGCTGCACCGCCAACATGCACCAGGGCTGGCCGAAGCTCGTTTCGCACCTGTGGATGGCCACCCCGGACAATGGTCTGGCGGCGGTCGTCTACGGCCCCTCCACCGTCACCGCCAAGGTCGCCAATGGCGTCCCCGTCACCATTTCCGAAACCACCGACTATCCCTTTGATGGCGTGATTCGTTTCACCGTCCAAACCGCCCAGCCGGTGGAGTTCCCCCTGGCACTGCGCGTCCCGCGTTGGGCCAATGGCGAGGTCACCATCAAGATGGGAGCCGAAACCGTCACCGGCCAGGCAATCGGCGATTTCCTCACCCTTAAACGCAAGTGGCAGCCCAACGACAGTCTGGAATTGATCCTCCCTATGAAGCTCCGCACCGAAACGCGGTTCAACAACGCCGCGTCCATCTTCCGTGGGCCCCTGGTCTTCTCGTTGAAGATCGGCGAGCGGTTCGAGAAGATCAAGAGCTACCATCCCACCCTGCCGGCCGCCGACTACCAAGTGTATCCCCAAACGCCGTGGAACTACGGGCTGCTCCTCGATCGCGAACACCCCGAGTCGTCCATCACCGTGGCAACTCAGAAGGTTTCATCCGTGCCCTTCGCACACGATGCGGCTCCGGTCACGCTTCGGATTAAGGGCAAGCTCCTGCCCAAATGGGGATTGGTCAACAACTCGGCCGATGCTCCGCCCGTCAGCCCCGTTCTGTCCGACCAGCCTGCGGCCGACCTGGAGTTGATTCCCTATGGCTCGACTCGCCTGCGAATCACGGAATTCCCCGTGCTCAAGCCATGATGACAAGTAGAGCAGTTGTCTGACATTAAAGCAAGCGGCATCTTCCGGGCAGGGAATGACCCTGCCCGGTTCTTGTTGGGAGTTTTCAGGCCGCTTGAGTTTCCCTTTGGCCTTCCGGTTAGGTAAATTCAATTCTCCAGTCCCACACGGGCGGTTTACGCCAGAATGGGCGATGGGAGATTCTATGGCAACACGCGGCCTCTCGCGTGCCCCAGCTTGGTGGAAACGTTATGGCAATGCCTTTCTGGCGGTTGCCGCCGCCGTGCTTCTCCGTCTTTCCCTCACTCCCGTCTTGGGCCATGAATCCCCACTGCTGATCCTTGTCGTTGCGATTATGGTCGCCGCCTATGCCGGCGGATTTGGCCCTGGGATGCTGGCAACCATGCTCAGTATCCTCTTCGGAACATATCTCTTCGTGGCTCCGGAACACGATCTGTGGAGAATCGATTCCGCAAACCAGATTCGCCTGGTCACCTTTCTGGTCGTCGGCACCTTGATCAGCTTGCTCAGCGAAGCCATTCGCCGTTCCCGCACCCGAGTCGAGCAGGCTGCTCGCGACCTCGCCCAGACCAATGCCCACGTCTCCGATATCCTGTCGAGCATCACGGATTGCTACCTGGCGATCGACCACGAGTGGCGCCTCATCAACATCAATGTCCGCGCTGCAGAATACTTCGGGGTTCGGCCGGAACAGTGCTTGGGCCGGGTCATTTGGGAACTGTTCCCCCAACTCGACGGAACCCCAAACCAAGCTGTCATCCGGCAAGCCGTCTCGACTTCTCAGCCCGTTCACCTGGAGGTCCCCTCCGCAATCAAGCCCGGATGTTGGACAGAGATCCACCTGTATCCTCGCGCGGGGCATCTCGAACTCTACTGTCGCGACATTACCGAACGGAAACAGGCGGAACTTGAACTGCAGCGATACCGCCTCCTCGCAGAAAACACCAATGACATCATGCTCTTCGTCCGTCTGGACGATGGCCGTGTCCTGGATGCCAACCGGGCCGCCATACAGACGTATGGCTATACTCACGATGAACTGCTTGGCCTGACCATCTTTGATCTGCGTTGCCCGGACACGCCCATTGACCTGGTCCGCGAGCAAATGCAGCAGGCCAATCGCTCGGGTGCTTTCTTCCAGACGACCCATCGACGCAAGGACGGCACGGTATTCCCCGCAGAAGTCGGCTCGCAAGGCGCCGTCCTGGGTGGGCGGCGGGTTCTGCTCAGCGTGGTCCGAGACATCACCGAGCGGAAACAGGCGGAGGAGGCGCTTCGTGAATCGGAGCGTTTCGCCCGCGCCATCGTCGATGCTATCTCCTTGCACCTCGCCATCCTCGACGAACAGGGAACGATCCTGGCGACCAATCACGCATGGCGTGAGTATGCACGCTTGCATCTCGGAGATGACAGCCACGTGGGCGTTGGCGTCCACTACCTGCAGGTCTGCGATGCTGTTCGCGGCGACGATGCCCCGACAGCCGCCGCCTTCGCCGCGGGAATCCGCGACGTCATCGCAGGCAGCAGCCGCTTCTTTGAGTTGGAGTATCCCTGCCGCGACGGCATGGAGACAATGTGGTTCGTTGGCCGAGTGACGCCTTTCGGCGGCGTGGGGCCGGTACGCGTCGTTGTGGCCCACGAGAACATCACCGCGCGTAAGCAGGCAGAGTTGCAACTGGAGCGGGCGAGGCAAAGCGCCGAGGCTGCCAACGCGGCCAAGGACCGATTCCTGGCCGTCCTTTCGCATGAATTGCGGACTCCCCTGACGCCCGTGCTCGTGACCGCCAACATGCTTGAGAAGGACCCGAGTCTCCCCGGCGAGGTTCGCGCCGACATGGCGATGATTGGCCGGAACATTGCCTTGGAGGCTCGCCTCATCGATGATCTGCTGGACCTCACGCGCATCGCCCGTGGCAAGATCGAACTGGAGCTTCGCCCGGTCGATCTGCTCTCGGTGCTGCGGCACACATCGGAGATCGTTTCCGGGGAGATCAGCCAAAAGGGCTTGCGCCTGAACACCGTTCTCGGTCCAGGCCCGTATATCCTTCACGCCGATGTGTCGCGGCTCCAGCAGGTACTTCTGAATCTCATCAAAAACGCCATCAAGTTCACCGCGGCGGGCGGAACCATTACGGTGCGATGCTTCGCTGACAACACTGGGTACGTCACCACTGAAATCACCGACACGGGCATCGGCATCGCCCCCGAAGCCCTGCCGCGGATTTTCGACGCGTTTGAACAGGCAGATCCGTCGGTAACTCGCATCTTCGGAGGCCTCGGGCTGGGCCTGGCCATCTCCAAAACGCTGGCAGAACTGCACGGCGGCACGCTCACCGCCGCGAGCGACGGTAAAGGCCAAGGCGCCACCTTCCGCCTCCAGTTGCCGCTCTACCCGGCGCAGTTGCTGCCGGGATTGGCGGCCTCCCCCTGGTCGGACAGGGCCAACATGACGCCCCCAACGCGGATCTCCACCTACCGTATTCTGCTGGTCGAGGATCATCCCGACACATCACGGATCATCACTCGCCTGCTCAGCACGTTGGGGCACGAGGTGGTGACTGCCGACACAGTCGCCGCGGCCCGTGAGAAACTCCGCCAACAATCCTTCGATCTACTGCTCAGCGACCTCGGCCTGCCCGATGGCTCCGGGATCGATTTGATGGGCCAACTTCAAGTCGAAGGACGAAGTGTTCGCGGCATCGCCTTGAGCGGCTTTGGCATGGAAAGCGACATTACCCGAAGCCGACAGGCGGGATTCGCCGATCACCTCACCAAACCCATCAACTTCGAGTCGCTCCAGCAAGCGATCACGCGGGTAATGGATGCCCAGCCGGTTTCACCCTCGTGACCGCTTGCCCGAAAGCGAACCCCGTTCACCTCGCAATCATCAACGCGACTTCCGCCACACGCCGGCCCAGGGCTTTGGCGGTGCCCATGCCCCATTCATCCTTGCTAATGTCGTCCTGCGAATTGTTCCAAAGCGTGGCGCCGCGGTGACAGTTGGGCTTGCCATCGCCGACGAGGATCATGTCCTGGGCAAAGAGAATCGCCTGGATCTGCTGAAGGACCAATTCCTGGCCGCCATTGCGTGCGCCGCCAACCGCGAGGCACCCGGCGACTTTGTTCCGCATGACCGAGTCCTTGCGGAAGGCCATCCAGCGTTCGAGAAACGCTTTGCACAAGGAACTCATGCTCCCGAAGTACGTCGGCGAGCCGATGATGATGCCCGCGACAGCAGGATCGCTCAGCTTCGCCTGGATTTGCGGGAAATCGTCCTGCTGGCCCGGCTCCGGCTTGATACCCGCGGCAATGGAACCGTCGATCTTCAGGCCACCCAGTTCGATGAGCTCGACCTCGATGCGGGGGGAGACAGCCTTGGCGGCATCCAGGCAAGCCTGTAAGGCAGCCGAGGTGGTCTTGCCCTTACGCGGGCTGCAACTCACCGCCACGATCTTGATGCTCTTGTCCCCTTCGGCACCCTGCGCCGATGTCACCGCCGCCGTCGTCACCGCCGCCCCAGCTGCTCCGAGAAACGCCCGTCGTGTCCAATCGTTGGTCATCCTTCGCTCCTTGTTGGATATTGACTATGCGTGAGCCTGACCGGTTTGCACGACATGGTACTGCATCGGAGCGACGATGGGCAGGCCCCCCCACCGCGCTCGGCAAGCGACTCCCCGCAATCCAAATGCGACGTGGATACCCCGCTCCCGCGAATCTCGACTCCATGTATCGCCCCAACCCAGGCGAGCTTCCCGCCCGAGCCCGTTTAGCGGCGGCCCGCAGGGCCGGGCTCGCAAACCTCCCCTTCCGCGCAACGGTGGCAAACATTCCCGTCAGGGCAAGCCCCCCCCGCCATGGATGCACCTTCAGAGCCGCTCCAGCAGCTGCAGCACACGCGGATTAAGTCGAAGGAACCGGCTATGGGCAGAGCGATCCGCCCCGCCCTGGCGATACCCCTTTACGCATTCGAATCGCCGGCAGTTCACGGGCCGGTCTTCGTAAATTGTGCAGCGGTCATCCTCGCCAAGAAAAATGCATCGCCCATTCCTGTACGGAAACACCCGTTCGATAACGGTGCAACTCCCGTTGTCGATGGGAACTTCGATGGAAAACGGGCCGAACTTGCGAACCTCGTCGCCTTCAAGCAGGACGGCGTAGTCATGGCCATTCTGCTTGCAGCAGGCGGCAATGCACTGCCCGCAGGGGCTCGAACCGAGGATGGCCAGGCGAAACGTACGCATTGGGGTCAGGCAAAGGAGGCAGAGTCTACCGACAAGAGCATCCGGCACGCAAGCAGAGCCATGGACCAAAGAGTTGCCAAAAACAACCGTACGCCGATCTCCCTCGCCCACTCCTCCCATAGGGGCGAACCTCGTGTTCGCCCTCTTCCCCCTCTTTCTCCCTCGCCCGGTACTCCGGGCGAGGGTTGGGGTGAGGGTTCCGCGCCAGTTATCCACCCAAAAGGACAATGCGATACCCAACTAACGCCCAGGGAACTTGTTCCCTGGGTTCTCTTCCCCCCCCAATTGTCTCCCCTCACCCGTCACGCTCCCCTGTCTCCAAGCCCAGGGATTCATCCCTGGGTCCCCAATT
>JBLNDH010000234.1:0-6344 GCA_050261455.1 Bacillota bacterium | reverse complement strand
CGCCCTCGCGTCGGCCAGATGTATGCCAACTGGTTCGAGGATTCGCTTGACGTCGCCAAGTACGTTGCCCAGAATTTCAAGCGTCTCGACACCGACACCCATCTCTTCCGCGATACCTACTTCGACACGACCCTCCCCTACTGGCTCGCCGCACGCCTGGCCATGCCCGTCTCCATCCTCGCCACCGAAACCTGCCAGTGGTGGAAGAACGGCCGCTTCTATGCCTGGGAAGGCGTCGGCTGCTGCCACGGCACCTGCACCCACGTCTGGAACTACGAACACGCCTGCGCCCGCCTCTTCCCCGAGCTTTCCCGCTCCACTCGTCTCATGCAGGACCTCGGCGAAGGCTTCGACGAAAAAACCGGCCTGGTCGGTTTCCGCGGCGACCGCAATTACGCCGCCGATGGTCAATGCGGCAGCATCCTCAAGCTCTACCGCGAACACCTCATGTCCCCCGATCGCAGTTTCCTCGACGCCACCTGGCCCAAGACAAAAAGAGCCCTCGAGTTCCTCCTCAAGCATGACGCCAACGCCGATGGCATCATCGAAGACACCCAGCACAACACCTTCGACATCAACTTCGAAGGCCCCAACACCTTCGTCGGCTCCCTGTACTTGGCCGCCCTTCGCGCCAGTGAGGAAATGGCCCGCCTCCAAGGTGAAACGGAGCTGGCCAATCGCTTCCACGCCATCTTCGAAAAGGGCAGCGCCTTCACCATGCAGAAACTCTGGAACGGCGAGTACTTCACCCAGATCGTTCCCCCCGGCAAGTCACAACAGTTCCAGTACGGCACCGGCTGCCTCTCCGATCAGGTCTTCGGCCAGGGCTGGGCTCACCAGCTCAACCTCGGCTACCTCTACCCCGAAAAAGAGATAAAGTCCGCCCTTGCCTCCGTCTTCAAGTACAACTGGACCATCGACGTCGGCCCCTATAACGCCGCCTACCCTCCGGAACGTTGGTTCGCCCGCCCCGGCGACCCGGGCCTCTTCATCTGCACCTGGCCCAAGGGCCAGCGCTTCTCCGAGCCCGTGCGCTACCGCGACGAAGTCTGGACCGGCATCGAATACCAGGTCGCCGGCCACATGCTCTACGAAGGCCTCGTGCAGGAAGGTCTCGCCATCATCCGCGGCATCCACGACCGTTACGACGGCACCCGCCACAACCCCTGGAACGAGGTCGAATGTGGCGACCACTACGCCCGCGCCATGGCCTCCTGGGGCTGCCTCCTGGCCATCCAGGGCTTCACCTACGACGGCCCCGCCGCCAGGATCGGCTTCGCCCCCCACCTCACCCCCGACGACTTCAAATCCTTCTTCACCGCCGCCGAAGGCTGGGGCACCCTCTCCCAAAAACGCCAGCCCAACAAACAGATCAACCGCTTCGATGTCGAATGGGGCCGCCTCCGCGTCCAAACCCTCACCTTCCAACTCCCCTCCGACGCGAAATCCCCCACTGCCCAAGTCACCCTCGCCGGCCGCGAAATCTCCGCTCAACTGAACCAAGACGGCCTGAACCTCACCCTGCTCCTCTCCGAACCCATCATCGCCACCCAAAACCAGTCCATTGAGGCAACCCTGACCTGGTAATCAGCGAATGTCCCTTCATGACTCCAGCAATTCGCGAATCAGCATCCCCCGAGGCTCATCGCCCCCCCACGCCGGGTGCTGAGCGTAGCGAAGCCCCGGATCTCCGCACCCAACGCCCAGGGAGCTCGCTCCCTGGGTGCTTCGATTTCCCGAAACTCCTGGCCTACCGGCGCATCCAAACGAGTGTCTGCTGATCTGACACAACTCCAGAGAGGCATCGATGACCCATATCGCAACCCGTACCCCGCCCCGCCGCAGCATCAGCTGGAAACGCCTCATCCTCATGGCCGTCTTCGTTCTTGTTGGTCTGCTGTTATTGATCCATTCGATTTGGAGCACCCAAGCCAATAACCTGTTCGAAGCCCAGTTTGACGAGTACCGTCGCCGTGGCGAACCAGTCTCGCTTGCGGAGCTCAAATCGCCCGCCGTCCCCGATGAGCAGAACGCCGCCTTGGACCTGCACGCCGCCGCGGCGGCCATCCGCCTCAGCGAGGAGCAGCTTAAATTCTTCGAAAACCTCAATTTCCTATACTACCCCTTGCCCGATGAGCAGTTCACGCAACTGCGTGAGTTGCTCAGTGCCAATGCCGAGGTTGTCTCCAAAGTACAAGCCGCACGCACCAAGCCCGCCATCGACTGGAAACTCACCTTCGACAGCCCCGAAGCTGTCTTCTCACTCCCCGACCGGACACCCTTGTGGAATCTCGCCCGCCTGCTCACGGCCGCTGCCCTCAGTGCTCATCACGCGGGCGATGAGCACACCGCCCTGCAACGGATTGACGATACGCTCTTTCTCGCCGATGCCATGGCGAAACATCCAACACTGGTCGGCTATTTCACTGCCAGCGGGATGGAATCGCTCTCTCTCCAGGTCCTCACGATCATGGCTCATGATCTGCAACTGGATTCCCCGGGCGATCGGCAATTCGTCCAGCAGCTCATCACTCGCCTGCTCGATGAAACCGGGCCACGTCATCATTTTGTCTGGGCTCTGCATTCCGAGCGAGCTTTTCAAATCGAGGTCATTCGTCTTCTGGCTTCGGGACGCGGCGAGGCGATCGCCAAGCTGCTCAATAATTCCAAGCCTCCTCGCACCCTGTATGCCCTGGCCTCCAATGTTCTCAGGCCCCTGTGCCTGAACAACGGCACCGTCGTAACCCGTTACACCACACAACTGGCCAAAGCCGCCGCCGCTCCCAGCTGGCCCGCGGCAAAGGCGGGGATTCCGGATCTGCAGAAAATCCTGAATTCTTACCTCCGCTATCCCCTGGCCTCCCTGCTCCTGCCTGCCCCGGATCTTGCCGTGAACCGTTACTATCGTCACCTCACCAATCGCCGCATGGCCGCGATCGCGTTGGCGATCGGGCTGTACGCTAAGGACCACAACGGCAATCGGCCCGGGTCCCTGAAGGAGCTGGTTCCCGCGTATTTGCCGGCGGTTCCGCAGGATCCCTTTGCCCCGGACGGCGCTCCCATCCGCTATCTGCCAGGGTCAGCCAATCCACGGCTCTACAGTGTCGGCGAGAACGGGGTTGACGATCAGGGCAGCGAGCTGCCCTATAAGGGTCGAACCGCACGGTACCCTTGGGAACAACAGGACGCCACCTATCCGCTCATTCCCAAGCCCCAGCCAGCCGAGGAGGCCAACTAGCGGCCCCGCGAATCGTTGCGCAAATCACACTGCCGCCTGTTGCGCTGGCTCGCATCTTGCTATCATCCCTCGTTCAAAAGGAATTTGGAGGAATTGGATGGCCGACCTTTTTGTTGATCGCCTGCTGGCCCAGATTGATGCCAAGAAAGCCCCGATTTGCGTTGGGATCGACCCGTTTTTCGAGCTGCTGCCGGACGAGATAGCCGGGACGGCCGAGGAACGGGACGCCAATGATGCCGAGGCAGCGATCGATGCAATCTTTGAGTTTACGACCACAATTCTCGAGATCGTGGCGCCGCATGTGCCTTGTGTGAAGTTCCAGTCGGCGTTCTTTGAGAAGTACCTGTGGGAAGGGGTGGAGTCGTATTACAGTCTGGTGCAGGAAGCGGCGGAGATGGGGCTGCTGGTCATCGGCGATGTAAAGCGTGGTGACATCGGGAGTACGGCGGCGGCGTATGCGGCGGGACATCTGGCGGATTTGTCGTTCGAGGACCAGCAGGATGTGGTGGTTCCGGATGCGATCACGGTCAATCCGATGCTGGGGATCGATACGCTGGAGCCTTTTGTCAAGGCGGCCAAGGAGTTTAACAAAGGGCTGTTTGTGCTGGTCCGGACGAGCAACCCGGGGTCGGCGGAGTTGCAGGACGTGAAGCTGGCCGACGGGCGAACGTGGTCGGAGATGCTGGCGGATAAGCTGGCGGTGGTCGCGTCGAATCCGGCGCTGGTGGGTCAAAGCGGGTTCAGTTCGATCGGGGCGGTGGTGGGTGCGACGCAACCCCATACGATGCAGAGTCTTCGGCAACGGTTGCCGCAGTCGATCTTTTTGCTGCCGGGGTATGGGGCGCAAGGGGCGACGGCGGAGATGACCCGGGCGGCGTTTACCAATGGCCGAGGGGCGATTGTTTCAGCGAGCCGATCGATCCTGTATGCCCACCGGGATAAGAAGTACGCGGAGCGGTTTGGGGACGATTGGGAGAAGTGCGTGGAGCAGGCGGTGATCGATATGAAGGCGGATATTGCGAGGATCCTGGGGTAGGAGGAGGAAGTGCTGGGTGCGGAGTGCGGAGGGGAACACTGGGGACCGGTGGCCGGAACAGCCGGGGCACACGGGTAACCCCCTGGGGACCACCGGGAGCACACGGCCGGTACACGGGGAGCCACCCTTCGGATAGCGCTAAGAGCTTGAGGGAGAAGGGGTTGCGCGGTTTTGCGACGGCAAATCGGCGGCGGGGCGAACGGGCGAAAGGGGGCGGAGGGGTAGATACAGGGATCCGCTTACCGCCCCGCTTACGCGGGGCTTTTTCAAAATGCATGGGCAAGCTGCCCATGTCACGATCGATTGTCAAAGAGCCCAACACAAGAGCGATGCCTGGAAGCCGCTCCGAGATGCATATAGCACACCGGGAGGGGGCCGTCACGCAAAATATGGTATTAATTGTTAGATACATTAGCAACCCTGGGACAGGCAGCCTATCGGGTTGGGGGAGGGATCGGGTGGAGTTGCGTTGCATTGGGTGCCGATGAGATTAATCTAGCAATCAACGACATGATCAACTTAAGCGGTAAACGCGTAACGGTGGCAGGGCTCGGCCGATTTGGCGGGGGCATTTCGGTCAGCAAGTGGCTTGTACAACAAGGCGCGCGGGTCTTGGTTACGGACCAAGCGAAGCCGGAGGTGCTGGCCAGTTCCGTGAAGGAATTGGAGGGGTTGCCGATCGAATTTCGGCTGGGGGAGCATCGCGAAGAGGATTTCACCTCGGCGGATTTGATTGTGCCGTCGCCGGCGGTGCCGCCGGGGAACAAGTTCCTTCAGGCGGCTAGGCAGGCGGGGGTGCCGATTACGACCGAGATTCGGCTGTTCATCGAACGGTGCCCGGCGAAGATTATTGGGGTGACGGGGACCAAGGGTAAATCGACCACGACGACGCTGCTGGGGAAGATGCTGGAGACGAAGTACACGACGTGGGTGGGCGGCAATATCGGCAAGTCGTTGTTGTTTGAGCTGCCGCGGATTGAGAAGGACCATTTGGTGGTGCTGGAGCTGTCCAGCTTCATGTTGGAGTACCTGGGCGAGACGCATTGGTCGTCACACGTGGCGGTGGTGACGCTGATTGCGCCGGACCATCTGGACCGACATGGGACGATGGAGGCGTATGTCGAAGCGAAGAAGAATATGCTTCGATACCAGAGGGCGGAGGATTATGCCGTTCTGAACGAGAACTGCCGAGATCTGGAGCAGTTTACGCACGCCACTCCCGGGAAGGTTCTCCTGTTTGGCATCGCCAAGCGGAAGCCGTTCGAGATCCGGCTTCCGGGGAAGCACAATCAGCTGGATGCACAAGCGGCCTTTGCGGCGGCGGGCATTTTTGATGTGTCGTGGCAGGAGGCGCAGGACGCCATTCGCAACTTCTGCGGGCTGGCGCATCGGTTGCAGTTGGTGCATGAAGCGCGGGGAGTGCGGTATTACAACGACTCGATTGCGACGATCCCGGAGGCGGCGATTGCGGCATTGGAATCGTTCCCGCCCAAGACGGTGATCCAGATCGTTGGCGGATATGACAAGCACATTCCGCTGACGGCGATGTGCTCGGCATTGGTCCAGCGGGCCAAGGCGATTCTGTGCATCGGGCAGACGGGGAAGACGATCGCCAAGACGATCCAGGACACGTCCAGCGCGACGGCGGCGGCGTTGTACGAATGCGGGGACCTGGCGACGGCGATGAAGATAGCCAAGCAGATCGCGACGGCGGGCGATGTGGTGCTGCTATCGACGGGATGCGCCAGCTATGATCAGTTCAGGAATTTCGAGCAGCGAGGGGAGATGTTTGCGGCGATGGCGAAGGAGGGGTGAGCCGCGGATTGACGCAGAGGAACGCAGATAGAACGTAGCACGGGCAAGTGCCTGGGCTACGTTTTTCTTTGGCATAGATGAGCCTGGCGTTGGGTTGGCCAGCAATGGAGCTATGGAGGGGTAGCCCACGAATCTTCACGAATTTTCACGAAGGAACTGCGGAGAAAGGCGGATAGAACGCGCATGGGCAAGATGCCCATGCTACGTTCTTATTGCCACAGATGGGGCACGGATGGACGCCGAGGAGTGCTCCTG
>JBLNDH010000233.1:0-9653 GCA_050261455.1 Bacillota bacterium | reverse complement strand
GCGTGGGCGGAACCGATCAGGAATGAAAGCAATATTGAGAATACAGGCCAAACGAGAGTCTGGGCCGGGTGTCTTGCCATGGGTAACCTTTCGTTGCGTGATCGCTGCATTCTCAGCGATTGGGCGGGGAAATCCAGTCCACCGGCGATCCACCGGGAACCTACGCCGGACCACTTTCAACCTCCCGGGAACCTCCGGGAACCTACCGGAATCCACCGCGGACCACCATCTTTCCGCTCGCCGAGAAATGGTACAAACGGAGAGGGTTTGCGTTGGTGAGACGAGCGGGAGAATGGACCACGAAGCGACACGAAGAGAGGCGGCACGCAGTGGCGTGCCCTACGAAGCTCCGATTCGACCGGGTCAAACGACATCCTGGCGTGGATGCATTCTGGCGTGCCGATGCTGCCAAGGACCATCGGTCCGTTGTGTCGGACATCTTTGCCGATTACCTTTGAATCATGAGCAATACCGACGAGAAGCATCTTGCTTGAGGCCGGATGCGAGGGAGATCCGACTTTGACGGTTGGCTTTGCGATAAGGTCGGATGTCCCCCTTCCGACGTTCGAGGGTGGCGATGGGGGCTCTCGCGGAAAGCATTATGCATCATGGGTGCACGTGCGGCTCTCTCGCCCCGTTGGGGCTGAGGAACTGGGGAGAGGCGGGAACCGGAGCCTCCAGGGGCTGGCGCCCGCTGGCTATTGACGATCGCCCCTTCGGGGCTGAAGCAGGCGATCTGCGTGCATCATGTTCCGGAGTACCGGGCGAGGGAGAGAGGGAGGGAAGGGGCGAAACGGCGAATGGGGGAGGGAGAAGAGGCGGGAGCCGGGGGAGAGGAGCAGAGGACCGGCACGCAATAGCGTGCCCTAGCGACGCTATTTGGAGTTACATGGTGGAGTGGGCCCATGCCAGTTCTTTTTCTTGCCGCAGATGGACACAGATGAATGTTTGTTATGGCGGAGGGTTGGGCGGAGGCGAGGAGCACTGATGGAACTGCATGGGCGGGCCGCCCATGCCACGTTAGGACGCGCACGGGCGGGACGCCCGTGCTACGTTGTGGAGGGCGGCCGGGATGCTGAATCGAGCATCGCTATGGGCTGTGTCGGAGAGTCTGGGGCTTGGATGGCACAGTTTCCATGAAAGGCGGGAGTGGATTGATGGGGGAAAGAGTTTGCGGTATCAGAGGGGGGTGGAGGTATGCAGTTTATGGAACAGTCGCACTGGGCTCGGATCGTTGGGATGGTTTTGTGGGTTGGTGTGCTGGGGCAGGTGGCTTGGGGGGAGGGATTGACGATTGGGCGGCTGCGGTGCGAGGGGTTGGCGAACCCGCTGGGGATTGAGGAGAGCAAGCCGAGGCTGGGGTGGATTGTGGAGTCGGAGGAGAGGGGACAGAGGCAGACGGCATATCGCATCGTTGTTGCGAGCAGTGAGGAGAAGCTCAAAGAGGACCGGGGGGATTGGTGGGATAGTGGGAAGGTTCAAAGCGATCAGATGAATGTGGTGTATGGGGGGAAGGAGCTTTTGTCGCAGGCGGATTGCTATTGGAAGGTGAACGTGTGGGATAAGGACGGGCGGGAGTCGGGGTGGAGTGCAACCGCGCGGTGGTCGATGGGGCTGCTGCGAGGGGAGGATTGGAAGGGGCAGTGGATTAGCTATAGGGACACGTCGCGGCTGCATACGGATCGGGATCGGTTGTACCTGCCGGCGGCGCGGGAGTATCGGAAGGAGTTTACGAGCGGAAAGACGGTGAAGCGGGCGATGCTGTATGCGTCGGCGCTGGGGATCTATGAGATGCAGGTGAATGGGAAGCGGGTGGGGGATGCGGTGCTGACGCCGGGGTGGGCGGATTATCTGAAGCGGGCGTATTACAACACGTATGATGTGACGGGGTTGGTGCAGAATGGGGAGAATGCGATCGGGGCGACGGTGGCGGAGGGATGGTATAGCGGGTATGTGGGGTATGGGCTCTTGTGTGGGTATGGGCCGGGGAGGGTGGGAAGGTATTTTTATGGGAAGACGCCGGCACTACTGGCGCAGTTGGAGATTGAATATGCGGATGGGTCGCGGCAGACCGTAGTGACGGATATGAGTTGGAAGGTGACGGATCAGGGGCCGGTGCGCGAGGCGGACATCATCATGGGGGAGGCGTTTGATGCGAGGATGGAGAAGGCGGGTTGGAGCAAGGCAGGGTTTGCGGCAGAGGGGTGGGAGAATGCGATTCGAGCCGAGGAGAATGGGAGCACCAAGGCGGTGTTCTCGGATGGGATGGGGGATCGGGAGGTGGAGCTGGGATTCCAGAAGCCGGGCAGGATGCAGGCATATACGGGGCCAGCGATCCGGGCGACGCAGGAAATCCAAGCGGTGGGGATGAACGAGTACAAGCCGGGGGTTTATGTGTTTGACCTGGGGCAGAATTTCGCGGGGGTGATTCGGCTGAAGGTGAAGGGGAAGGCGGGGGAGAAGGTGCAGATCCGGTATGGGGAGATGGTTCATCCGGATGGGCGATTGATGACGGAGAACCTGCGGCGGGCACGGGCGACGGATTATTACACGTTGCGAGGAGATGCAAATGGGGAGACGTGGGAGCCACGGTTTACGTATCACGGGTTCCGGTATGTGGAGCTGACGGGATTGAGCACGCGGCCGGGGCTCGATGCGGTGACGGGCATCGTCGTTCACTCGGATACACCACTGGTGAGCCGATTTGAATGCTCGGATCCGATGGTGAATCGGCTGTTCCAGAATGTGGTGTGGACGCAGCGGGCGAACTTCGTGGAGATTCCGACAGATTGCCCGCAACGCGATGAGCGGCTGGGTTGGATGGGGGATGCGCAGATCTACGTGAGGACAGCCAGCTACAACGCGGATGTGCAGGCGTTTTTCACGAAGTGGATGGATGATGTGAAAGAGGCACAGCGGAGTTTCGGGGCCTATCCGGATTATGCGCCGTATCCGATGACCCATGGGACGCCGCGCAAGTCGTTCGGGACGGCGTGGACGGATGCGGGAATCATCTGCCCATGGACGATGTGGAAGGTGTATGGAGACACGCGGATCATCCAGCGGCACTATGAGTCGATGAAGCGGTTCATGGAATTCCGGATGGCGACGAGTCCGGAATTCAAGGGAGTGTCGATTGGGAATCCGTGGGGGGATTGGCTGAATTTGAATGAGGACACGCCGATCGAGTATGTGGATGCGTGCTACTACGCGAACTCGGCAAAGCTGATGGGGGATATGGCGGAGGCGATCGGGAAGAAGGTGGATGCAGCGAACTATCGGCAGCTGCTGGAGCAGATTAAGGCGGCCTATGTGAAGGAGTATGTGAATGCGGATGGGACGCTGAAGGTGCAGACGCAGACGGCGCATGTATTGGCGCTGGCGTTTGGGATGTTGCCGGAGAAATGGGTGAAGGGGGCGGCGGATCGATTGGCGGAGATGATTGCCCAGAAGGGGTATCGCATGGCGACGGGGTTCCTGGGGACCAAGCCATTGCTGCCGGTGCTCACGGCAACGGGGCATCACGAGCTGGCGGTGCAGATGTTCCAGAGTCGGAAGTTCCCGTCGTGGGGATATGAAGTGGAGAACGGGGCGACGTCGATCTGGGAGCGATGGGACAGCTATACGAAGGAGGATGCGTTTGGGAAGCATAATGCGGCAATGAATTCGTTTGCCCATTA
This sequence comes from Bacillota bacterium, assembly GCA_050261455.1. Taxonomy (GTDB): domain Bacteria; phylum Planctomycetota; class Phycisphaerae; order Tepidisphaerales; family Tepidisphaeraceae; genus JAPLNB01. Next base: position 5,973 of record JBLNDH010000233.1, on the reverse strand, counting down.
CTCCTTCGGGGCGGTGTGCGAGTGGATGTTTGCATCGTTGGCAGGGATTGATACGGAGGGGGCAGGGTTCAGGAAGATCGTGATCCGGCCGGGGGTGGTGAGGAAGGGAATGGATTGGGTGAAGGCGGAGTATGGGTCGCCAGTGGGGACGATTGTGAGCGAATGGAAGCGGGAGGGGGAACGGGTTGAATTGAACGTGAGGGTACCGGCGAATGCAACGGCGATGGTGTATGTGCCGGGGAAGCGGGTGGAGGATGTGACGGAATCGGGGCGGGCGCTATCCGAGGTGAAGGATGTGGAGGTGGTGAGGGTGGAAGGAGATCGGGTGGTGGTGAGGGTTGGAGGGGGGAGGTGGCGGTTTGGGGGGAGGGTTTAACCACGAAGGGCCACGAAGGAACACGAAGAAGAGCCGCGGATGGGCGCGGATGGGCGCAGATAAGAGGAGCCCGGGCGAGGGGGCCCGGGGTGCTTTTGTTTCTTGCCATAGATGGGGCACAGATGAGCACAGATGATTGTTTGTAGTGGGGGAAGGATCGGCGAAGGTGGGAAGCACTGAGGGAATGCATGGGCGAGCCGCCCAATGCCACTTCCTGTATCGCCGCAGATGAACGCGGATGAACGCAGATCAGAAAGAGCATGGGCGGGCCGCCCATGCCACGTTGAGGCGAGCACGGGCGAGACGCCCGTGCTACGGTTTTAATGTCACGGCGGCGGGCGTCATAGGGAGGAGCGGAAGAGGTAGTGGCCGGAGGGAATTTGGTAGATGCAGTGGGTGGGGGTTTGGCGGAGGAGCTTCAGGCGGAGGGCGGGGTCGGAGACGGGGAGATCGGATTCAGTGATGGAGGTTGGGTCGGAAGTGGGGATGTGGACCTCGGCGGTGGTGTTGGGGGGAATGGTGACTTCGAGGGTGAGGCGATTGTTTGTGCGGCGCCATTGGACGGCAATTCGGCCACGGATGGAGTCGTGGTGGGCTTTGACCCAGGTGAGGTCGCCGACGATTTGGGGCTTGATGAGGATGCGCTGGTAGCCGGGGGCGGAGGGGTCGGGGAGGATGCCGGCGAGGCCGGAGTAGAACCATTCCTCGACGTGGCCAAGCATGCAGTGGTTTTGGGAGGAGGCGGGGTTGGCATCCCAGGCTTCGGTAAGGGTGGTGGCATTTTTGCGGAGTTGGTAGGCGTAGCCGGGGCCATCGGGTTGGCAGACGAGATCGTAGAGGGCGGCGGAGTGGCCGGCGTCGGAGAGGGCGCGGACAAGGAACATGAAGCCGACGTCGCCGGCGGTGACGTGCGTGCCTTGGGAGCGGAGGTTGGAAAGGAGGGAATTGGCGACAGCGGCGCGGTGGGCATCGTCGACGAGATTAACGACAAAAGGCATGGCGTTGGCGGTCTGGCTGTTGCGGTCGTAGTGGTTGGATTCGGGGTGGAAGAATTTGGCGTTGAAGGCGGAGCGGACTTCTCGGGCGAGGGAGGCGAATTCGCGGGCGTCGGAATCGCGGGCGAGGAGAAGAGCGGTCTGGCGGAGGATTTCCAGGTCGTGGTAGTAGATGGCGGTGGCGGTGAGACCTTTGCTGGTGAGTTGGGATTCGCCGGGGGCGCGGGGGCCGATGTCGTACCAATCACCGAGGCCATGGGTGAGGATGTGGTTGGCGGATTTGGATTTGAGATAGAGGACGTACCGCTTCATGATGTCGTAGTGCTTTTCGAGGAGGGAGCGGTCGCCGTAGGTTTGGTAGATGAGCCAGGGGACGATGACGGCGGCGCTGCCCCATTCGGGGGAATCGCGGAAGCCGGCAGAAAAGACGGTGTATTCGGGGGCGATATCGGGGATGAGGCCATCGGGAGTTTGGGCGGCGGCCATGTCGGCAGTGATTTTGGCGTAGAAGGTGGCGGCGTCGTAGTTGTAGAGGATGCCGCGGGCCATCAGGTGGGAGACTTCAAGCCAGCCGAGTTTTTCGCGATGCGGGCAATCGGTGAGGACGGATTGGAAGTTGCTGCGAATGGCGGCATTGATGAGGCGGTGGATCTGGTTGATGAGAGGATTGGAGCATTCGAAGCGGCCGACAATGGGGGCGGAATTGTGGATGAAATGGGCGCGGATGTCGAGGGAATCGAGCTTGGGATTGGGGATTGAGGATGGGAAGGTGGTTTCAACCTGGAGGTAGCGGAAGCCGGTGTAGGAGAAACGGGGGTGCCAGGATTCTTCGGAGGATCCTTTGAGGGTGTAGGAGAAGGAGACGGGGGAGCCGGAGCTGAGTTGGGAGACGAGGCCGGTGGAGTCGAGAAGTTCGCCGGGGATCATTTTGATGACGGTGCCGGGGGGGCCTTTGACGGTGAGTTTGGGCCAGCCGGAGAGGTTTTGGCCGAGGTCGTAGATGCGGATCGAGGGTTGGGGCTCGGTGAATTTGGAGGTTTGGTATTCGGAGAGGATTTTGATGGGGTGAAGGGATTGGGATTTGAGGAGAAAAGCAGGGGCGGCGGATGAGCGGGGTTGGTCCGCGAAACCGCAAGCGTTTTGGGAAGACGAGTCGGCGAGAGAGGGGTCTTCGCGCTTAATTGACAATTGAGAATTGGCAATTGGCAATTGACAATTGGGGAGGAGGGAGACGGGGGTCCAGGAGGAGTCAAGGAAGTTGGGGAGGTCCCAGGCGGGTTGTTCGAGGCGGGCGTCGTAGTCTTCGCCGCCGTAGATGCAGGAGAAGGTGATGGGGCCGGGGGAGGTTTTCCAGGAGGAGTCGGTGGCGATGAGGGTGGAGGAGTTGTCGGAGTGGGTGATATGGAGTTGGAGGATGAGTTTGGGGGTGCCCAGGGAGCCAGTGAATTTGACGTAGCGGCCGCCGACGACGTTGTACATGCCGTTGCCGAGGAGGGCACCCAGGGCATTACGGCCGGGTTTGAGGAGGGAGGTGACGTCGTAGGTGACGTAGAGGGCGGATTTGCGGTAGTTGGTCCAGGCGGGTTCCATGACGGCGTCGCCGACTTTTTGGCCGTTGAGACGGAGCTCGAATTGGCCGAGGCCACAGACGTAGACTTCGGCACGAGAGATCGGTTTGGTGAGGTCGAATTCGCGGCGGAAGAGGGGAAGCGGGGTGGATTTCGTCGGTACGGTGGGTGTGGTGATCCAATGCGCTTTCCAGTCGGAAGGGGCAAGAAGGCCCATGGTCCAGGTGGCGGCGGGGCTCCAGGGGGAGGGGTGGGCGTCCTGATCCCAGGTGCGGACTTTCCAGAAACAGCGCTGGCGGGAGGCGAGGGGGAGGCCGGCGTAGGGAATGTGGGTTTGTTCAGAGGATTTCACTTTGCCGGAGTCCCAGAGATCGGCACGATCGCGGGAGAGGAGGTCTTCGGAGGAGGCGACGAGGATCTGGTAGGCGGACTGAAACTGGGCACGCTCATCGGAGGCGAGGATCCAACTCAGGCGAGGGCGGGGTGTGTCAATGGCGAGGGGGTTGGTTTGGTATTCGCAGCGGAGGTTGGCAGGGACGAGGGAAGCAAGTGCATCGGTGGAGGAGAGGCAGAGCGTCATCAGAATGGACGTGAGCAGCATGTGCGTGAGACGATGCATGAGGGACTCCTTCGAGACGCGGATTATAACCTGTAGGCTTCGATCGCGGTTTGGCTCCAGAAATGGGATTGCTCAGTGGCGGAAAGCTTGGAGATGAAGTCGGCGACGATTTGGTGCCAGCGCGGGTAGGGGCAGGCGACGAGGCAGACGGGCCAGTCGGAGCCGAACATGAGACGCTGGGGGGTAAAGGCATCGAGGACGGTTTGCATGTAGGGGAGCAATTGCGCGGGGGTCCAGGCGTGGTAATCGGCCTCGGTGACCAGGCCGGAGAGTTTGCAATAGACGTTGGGACGTTTGGCCAGTTCGAAGATGTTCCGCTGCCAAGGGGAGAAGGTGTTGGTGCGGATGCGGGGCTTGGCGATGTGATCGAGGATGAAGATCTGGTTGGGATGACGATCGACGAAGTCGATGGTTTGGGGAAGGTGGCGTTCGAAGACCAGGATGTCGTAGGCCAGGTTGAATGGGCGAAGGTGTTGGATGCCACGGTTGAAGTCGTCGCGAAGCATATAGAGGGGGTCGGGCTCGTCCTGGAGGACGTGGCGGAGGGCTTTGAGCTTGGGGTTGGCGGCGAAAGTGGCGAGGTGATGGTCGAGATCGGGAGAGACGAGGGGGACCCAACCGACGACACCACGGATGAAGTCATGGCGGGTGGCGAGGTCGAGGAGCCAACGGGTTTCTTCGAGCGATTGACGGGCTTGAACGCTGACGACGCCCGTGATGCCGACGGCGGCGATTTCGCGGGAAAGGTCGTCGGGGAGGAAATCGCGGCGGATCGAGTTCATGGTGGCGTTGATCCAGGCGTACTGGACAGGGTCGTACTTCCAGAAGTGGTGGTGGGCGTCGATTCTCATGATTCAGATGTACGATTCTGCGACGAGATATTATGATTGTGCGTCATGCGGAAAGTACCGCAAGTTTTGCTCATTATCGAAACCTCCAAGGCATATGGAAGAGGGTTGTTGGAGGGGATTGGGCATTATGCGATGACGCATGGGCCCTGGTCGGTTTACCTGGAGGAGCGAAGCCTGCAGGATCGGCTGCCGCCGTGGGTGGCGGAATGGAAGGGGAACGGGATCATCGTACGCGGAAATAGCGAGGAGATGGCCCGCACCCTGCTGGAGACGGGGTTGCCGGTGGTGGAGACGGATCCGAAGGTGACGGGATTCGGGATGCCGTTTGTTTACACGGATGACCGGGCAGTCGCGCGGCTGGCGGCGGACCATTTTCTGGAACGCGGGTTGGAACGGCTGGCCTATTGCGATATTTCGCGATCGCGGTGGTCGCGGCTGCGCCAAGAGGCATTTTTGGCAGAACTGCAAAGCCGAAAGCGGGAGTGCCAGGTGTTTCAGATCCCGCATCGGCTGTTGCAAAGCAACTGGCAGAAGCAGCGGGAGTCGCTGATCGGGTGGTTGCAGACGCTGGCTAAGCCGGTGGGGATTCTGGCGGAGAATGATGTGTGTGGGCATCGGCTGCTGGATGCGTGCCGATTCATCGACATCGCGGTGCCGGAGCAGATCGCGGTTTTGGGAGTGGACAACGATCCGGTGCTTTGCCGGCTGTCGGCGCCGTCGTTGTCGAGCATCGATTTGAATGTTCAGCGGATCGGATATGAAGCGGCGGCATTGCTGGACGGGATGATGGCGGGGCGCCGGACGCCGCACGAGCAGATATTGATCGAGCCACTGGGGGTGGTGTCGCGGCAATCGACGGATGTGCTGGCGATCGAGGATGGGGATGTGGCGGAGGCGGTTCGGTTCATCCGGCTGAAGGCGTGCAGCGGAATTGACGTGGAGGATGTGCTGGGGGCGGTGCCAGTCTCGCGGCGAGTTCTGGAGCGGCGGTTTCGCAAGTGCCTGGGGAAAACGCCCAAGGAAGAGATCATGCGGGTGAAACTGAACCGGGCGAAAGAACTGCTGAGCCAGACGGATCTCTCGATTGGGAAGATCGCACTGCAGACCGGGTTCAGCTCGATCAACTATTTTGCCAACGTATTTCAGCGGGAGATGAAGACGAGTCCGAGGGCGTACCGGAACGGCTTCCGACTGATGGGGGATCGATTGGAGGGACGGGGGTTGGGGCCGCGGATGAACGGGGATGAACGCAGATAGAACGCGCAGGGGCAAGGTACCTAGGCTACGTTTTATTGCCACCGATGGGCACCGATGAACACCGATAGATTGTAGGGATGGAGACGGGACTGGCAGAGGTGAGAAGCACTGACGGAATGCATGGGCGGGCCGCCCAATGCCACGGTCGATCAGAAGGGAGATGGCGAGAGGGGGTTGGGAGGAATTAATGAAGAAAACCCACGGCGGTGGGCCGTGGGTTTTCGGTTTTGGGTAATTGTGGGTGAGGGGTTAGTTGGGGGCGGGGGAGAGGCGGAGGAGGGTGCAGCCGTGACGGGGGAGGGTGGCG
>JBLNDH010000232.1:0-5027 GCA_050261455.1 Bacillota bacterium | reverse complement strand
ATTCCCCACGGCAACGCCGTGGGCTTTAGGGGAGCAGCACAGCGGGTTTGGCGGGGGGTAGAGGAGGGAGCGTTGCGAGGAAAACCCGCCCCTCCAGGAGGGCGCTTTGAGATCAATCGGGGGATTTCGGGTCGGCAGGAGCGTCGCCCTTCCGGCCGACCGCTGCATCGTTGCGATAGCCGCTCCAGAGCGAGGACTCGCACCACAGAGTCGAGAGCCGCTGTAGTTCACATGCTGGGGAGGCGGCGATTTTGCGGCAGTTCCTTATTGCAGCACCCCGATTCCCAACTCTTCCAGTCGCTGGGTGATGGCTTCGCGTTCGGTGCCGCGCAGACGCTGGAGCGGGTCGGCCAGGAAATCCTCGCAGATCCCCAGGCAGGACAAGGCGCACTTCAGGCCCTTGATCACGCCGGCATCATCCCGGGCCACTGTATAGACACTCTGGGCAAGGCGCAGGACGCGTTGATGCAGCTCGGCCACGCGAGGTATATCCCGGACAGTCGCGGCGTTGTAGAGGTCGACATACAGTTTCGGATCGAGGTTGCTGCCACCCACGACGCCACCATGTGCCCCGAAGAGCAATGCTTCGGCCAGGAGCTGTTCCGGCCCGATGAGCACGGCAAAGTCCTCGCGTTCCTGTGCCAGTTGCAGCAGGTGATGAAAGTAGATCATGTCGCCGCTGCTGTCCTTGATGCCAATCACCTGGGGCAGGTGCATGGCGTGGCGAACCGTGTCCAGCGAGAATTCGATCTTCGTATAGAGCGGCGCGTTGTAGAGGAGCACCGGCAGCGATGCCTGGGCGACGATGTTTCTGACGTAGCTCTGCAATTCGGCCTGCGTGGGTACGAAGTAATAAGGCGCCGAGAGGACGAGCGCAGCCGCCCCGGCATCGGCGGCGCGCTGGGCAGTTTTCACTGACTCGGCCATGGAGGTATCGGTGATCCCCACAAGGACCGGCACACGGCCATTGGCCAAGCGACAGACCAGATCAACCATTTCGTGTCGGACCACGTGGGACAGGCTCGGCCCTTCGCCGCAGCTTCCCAGGACCAACAGGCCATGCACACCGCCGCGGACAACGTGCTCAATCAGGCGCTCCAGGCCGGCGATGTCGATCACGTCGCGGCTTACCAGAGGAGTTACCAAGGGAGTAATAACTCCCCGCAGAGGACCAGGCTGCTTGGCAGTCATCGCGTGCTCTCCGCTTCCACCCGTTCGACAGGTATTCGGGGTCGATAGCACACAATGGGGTTGATGATCGGCCCGACGACGGACATCGTCAACGTGCCAATCATCGGCATGCGGCGAATATGCCTACCGGGCGAGGGGCAAGCTGGGAGGGTCCAGTGGGTCGGGAACGGCGATAGCAGGGATGACTAATGACCTGTGCGGGAATGTGATTTGGCTTACAAGTGAGGCCGCTCCTGCAAAAGCCTCCGGTCGCTTTCTCTGCGGCATTTGCCAAGCCTCTGCACAGGCCTCCACAATCAAACAACGGGCACTTGAAACTCGTTCAAGCATAAGCTATAGTAATTCCATCGGCGGGATTCCCCGAAGAAGGTTCCCCCCCTCCTTCTTCACCCGCCGACTTTTTTTTGCGCCGATCGCCCCTATTTTGCGGGCTCCGCCTTGAGCAATTCCGCCAGGTTGTAATGCGTATAACGGGTGTGGCTGGCTACGTTTTGGGAATCGGCGTTGGCCACCCAGAAATCCAGCGTTTCCGGCGCAAACAGCACCGAATGGATATTCGATTTCATCGCCACAGGACGTTCCATCAGCGATCGAGCCACGTCGGCATCGAGCTTTCCGTAATTCGCTTTGACGCGTTCCACCAGCTTCTCATAGCGATCGCCCGCCGACAGCAGCACGGTATCCTTCATTGGCTTGGTGAGTTGCGGATGGAACTCGCCGGGCCCGACCGTCACGAACTTCGTGGGGGTGGCTTCGATGCCAACCGCACGCCTGGTGTTGCCGTCCGATATCACATAGTAATACTCACACGTGCGGGGCCCCTTGCGCATGATCTCGACGGCTTCATCGAGGGTGTTAGCACGCTCCATTACCTCACGCACGAGTTGGGCCATCGGCTTGCCATCCCAGTTTCCTTCGCCCCGGCCGCCCATTTCTCCGATGGCGATATGTTTCTCGTTCATGGCCGTGACCGAACCAATGAAACCGGCATAGCCGACGTTGACCCATGCGTTGCCCTCGTTGGGCTGATAGATCATGACGACGGCGTTCTGTTCCAAGCCCATCCCCCGGATGTAGTCGAGGACGCGTCCGTGATAGAGCCGGCCGCCGACCGTCGCATCGCCGAACACGGCAAAACCACTGCAATGGAATAGTTCGGGGAAGAAGTTCGCCAGACGTGCCTCGTGCACATCGATTCCCGCCGCGGCCGCCAGGGCGTCGATCTCGGCAAAGTACCGCGGCGATACGAAGGGGGTGATCCGTTTCTGCGCCTGCTCCATGTCGCCAAAGAACCAGGAGCCTTTGGCAAAGGAACTGGCCACGCCCACGCCATACAACATGTGGTCGGCCATGGCGCGGATTTCCTTCTTCAGCAGCGTGCCATGTTGCCGGCCCATCTCCTCGGGCGTGCCCTTCAGGAACATCACGCGTGTTCCATCCCATTCCTCCAAACGCCCTTGCCCCACCGAGGCGAGCAGTTTCCGCTGGCCGGTAGCGGGCCCCAACGTACGGACGTGATTGTTCAACATCGACTGCGCTACCTGCAGGAAATTCGTCAGGTGCGATAGGGCCACAGTCTGGACCTTGGCCCCATTCCCTGCGTGAATTTTCCATTGCTCGGCCGGCCAAGGCTCGCTGAACTTCGGGTCCTGCACCTGCAGCTCGACATTCATGCGTTGACCATCGGAGAACCGGATCCGGGCTGGCAGTCCATCGGTTTCCCGCACGGCCAGTTCGATGCGTGCCGAGGGCACACCAACCGCCTGCACCAGCAATTGCGGCGCGACCAGTGCCACTACCTGACAGTTCACATTTTCAATCGTCTCGCCGGCCAGCACCTGGGTCTGCGCCATCATCGCCAGCGTCATCAATTGCAAGCGAACCGCAAGCGGGATGCGGAAAGGCGACAGGGCCGTCCGATCCACCGTCCGCGGATCGTCCGCGAACCGCGGCACCCCGGGCGAGCCCACGAGGCCGAACCGTTTGTCCGGCTCATACACCCACAATTCCGTGCCATTCCGGCCAATTGAATAGTCCTGATCGCGCACCTTGGCGCTAATCCGCAGGTGATCCGGGGCTTGGTATGCCAGGTCGATCGACGCCCCCAGCAATTGGTCCGACAGTCCTTCGGCTTTAGTCAATACCAGTTTGGCCGTGAATGTCTGGGCGGGTGTTTGCGCCGGGGGCTCGATCAACGCGAGGACGCGGTCCAACACATGGCGGACCACTTGGTTGGGCTGCGTGACGGCCGGCGCTGCTCCCATTGTTACCGGCACGAACAGGCCCAGGATGACAAGCACCACGGCGTGACGCAGAGTCTTCATGGATGGCCTCCGAAAGGGACACTCCTGGATTGAGCAGTGGGCACACTATAGCCCAGCGGCTCTTGGAATGGGGAGAGCAGATGTGCTCTTTCGGCCGGGATGTGATGCAGAGGGGTTGGGGCGAGATGGGAGGGAGAGAGCCCGGCCCTGCGGGCCGCCGCTAAACGGGCTCGGCGGGAGCCTTGGGGAACGGGTTTACCTGGTTGACTTCCACAAGTCGATCGGCCGCTTTACGTTGGATTGGAATGGCATTGCGATCTTCCGGCCGGATCCGGCCGACGCGTAGGCGGCCAGGACGATCTCCAGCACCGCCTTACCGTCTTCACCGGTTTCCAGGGGTTCCTTGTTGTTGGCCACGCAATCCACGAAATGGGCGAATTCCTGGGGGAAGCCGTAGTTCCAGAGTTCTTCGAAGGCCGCGAAGCTCCAGCCTCGGGTCGTGCCGGCCTTTTCTACTGCATAGGAATAGCCGGTATCCGAGTACGCCAGGATGGAGTTGCCCTGCAACAGATCTGCATAGGCGACCCCCGCGGACCCATACACTTCGGCGGTGTCGTCCATGCCACCCTTTTTCGCCCAGCTTTCTTCGGCCATTCCGATGCATTCACCGTCGTCGGTCTGGAAACGAACGATGATGATGGCGTTGTCTTCGCCGTGGGTACGATCCTTGTGCACGAATGTGCCCATCTCGGCGTAAACCGAAACCGCCTTGGGCTTGTCCAGCAGGACGATTTGGCCCAGTGGCGTTTCGTGGCTTTGGGTCTGCTGATCCACCACAGCGGCTTTGCGCGTGTCTTTGGCTCCTCGCGGCTTGCCCAGCATCCAGCGGAAGAACTCAAAGGCATGGCAGCCCATGTCGAAGGTCACGCCACCGCCGGATCGATTCACATCCCAGAACCATGCGGCGTGCGGGCCATCATGCTTTTCTGCCTGTTTGATCATGTATGGCACGCCCAAGGCCCCTTCATCCACGAGTCGTTTCAATCGAACATACTTCGGCGTGAAGCAGAGCTCCTCCGCATACATCAGCTTTACTCCGGCCTTGCGACAGGCGTTGATCATCCGATCCGCCTCGGCGAGGCTGGTGCAGAGCGGTTTTTCGCAGACCACGTGTTTTCCAGCTGCGGCGGCCGCTTCCGTCACTTCACAGTGCAGTGTGTTCGGGCAGCCGATGACGATCAGGTCAATTTCCGGCATGGCCAGCATTTGCCGGTAATCTTGCACCGCGTGCGGGATGGCGTACTTGGCTGCGAACTTCTGCGCATGGTCGGCGGTTGGCGACGCGACCGCGAAGATCTCGGCACCGGGCACCCGTTTCAGGGCTTCGGCATGGATCGTCGATATAAACTGGGAGCCAACCAACCCGACGCGCACGGTTTTCATCGGAGCCTCCGTTCAGGTTCTGCGTTTGAGCATGACGTGACAGCGAAGCCTATTGGGGGGCAGGCGAGGCGCGGCAGGAGGCACCCCCAAACGCGTGTGGCAATAACCCCCATGACACCCCAAAAAAAA
>JBLNDH010000231.1:0-5734 GCA_050261455.1 Bacillota bacterium | reverse complement strand
GGCACCCGTCTTTTACACGCCCTGCTGCTTTCCCTGGGCTTAGCGATCCTGGCCAACAGCCGTCCCTATGAAGGATTGCTGTTGAGCGCCCCTGCCGCCATTGCCTTCCTCATCTGGCTCTTCCGCACCGACGCCCCCACCCGGCAACTGGCCCTGACTCGCATCGTCCTCCCCAGCACTCTCCTGATGTCCCTAACCCTCGTGGCCATGGGGTACTACAACTGGCGAATCACCGGCTCCCCTGCCCTCAGTCCCTATGTGCTCCACGAGCGACTCTACAATCGCACGCCTCACTTCTTTTTCCTTCCGATCAAGCCGCCGATCACCTACCAGTTCAAGGAGAATGAACAGCTGCATGGCCAGTGGGAGCCGGCCCAATGGTTTGAGCAACGCACCTTCAAAGGCTGGGCTCGCGCAGCCACGGCGCGAGTCAGCGCCTTCCTCGCTACCTGGTTCTTTCCGTTGATCCTGGCCCTGCCACTGCTTGCGCTGCCCTGGGCGATCAAACGCACCCCCCTGCTCTGGCTTCCCACCCTCCTGGTCCTCCTGTTTATGGCCGGTCTGTTGCCGCTAACCTGGATGCTCCGGCCCCATTACTTCACCCCGGCAGGCGGGTTGTTCTTCCTCCTGCTGCTAGCCTGCCTGCATGACCTGCAGAGCCGCTCAGCGTTGTCCCAAGCTCTTGTCCGGGCAACCTTGGCAGCCTGCGTCGTTGCCGCAGCTCATCGGGCCACCGTGCTTTACGCCAATGAACTGAATGGCTGGCAAGCCCGGCGGTCCAATGTGGTCGAAGAGCTCATGAATGAGCCGGGAGAGCATCTGGTCTTCGTCCGTTACCTGCCGGAGCACGATGTGCATCAGGAATGGGTTTACAACGCCGCCGATATCGACCATGCCCGGATCGTCTGGGCCCGCGCGATGACGCCCCAGCAGGATCGGGAGCTTCTGGATTACTACCAAACGCGTCGAGCCTGGCTTCTGGAAGTGGGCCAGATGATCCGCATAACCCCCTATTCCAACTGACGCTATGGACACCCTTCTGACTCCATCCTCCGGCAACGAATGGCGACTGCTGCATGCAGTGGCCTTGAACGCCATCGTCCTGATCTGCCTCTTCCGGTTTGTCCGAAGGCGCACTCCCGGGGACGCATGGGCCGCCGTGCCCTGGGCACTGCTGGGCTGGTTTCTGGTGCAGTACCTGAGTGTCACGCTACCAGGGCTTGTTGGTCTGCTGAACCGATGGACGATGTCGGTTGTTGCTTTGGGCATCTCAAGCCTCCTGTACCTGGCACCGCAACCTCAAGCCAGCCCGAACGTTCCGGCCCAGGCCTCCTCCTTGGACCGGCATGTTCTTTGGCTGTGCATCCTGTTCTTCGGCGGGTACTTGGCCGCCATTATCAGCAATCAGCAGCTTACTCCCGTAATGTCCGATGATGCCTTGACTTATCACCTGCCGGCGGCAGTGCGGTGGCTGCAGACGGGACGGCTGGTGTTGCACGCTGTCTGGTTTTTCAATCCAGCCAATACCTATTCCCCGCTGGCCGGGTCGACCTTTGCGGCCTGGTGGTTGGCACCGATAGGGAACGATTACCTGGCCCGGTTCATGCAGGTTCCGGGGCTGGTGCTTATCTTCTTTGCGATGCTACAGTTGGGCCGGGCGATGGGGGCACCACTGCACATCGCAGCCCCGCTGGCGTTGGCGACCGCCCTTTCGCGGCCATTTGTGTCGCAAGTCATTCTGGCCAAAGATGATCTGTTCGTTTCGGGATTTTTCATCATGGTGGTGCTGGCGGGGTCGCGGGAGCTCCTGGGGGAGCGGATGGGGCCGTGGCGGGTGGGGGTGGCATTGGGTTTGTTCTTGGCGACCAAGATCACAGCGCTGTTGGCATTGCCATTGTTGTTCTTGATGGTGGATGCGCCGGTTCGGGCAGGGTGGAGATGGAAGGAGTGGGCCGTTATGGGGGTGGTGGCCTTGCTGCTGGCCGGGCCTTGGTTTGTGAGAAATTTCTGGCTGACAGGGAATCCGATATTTCCAGTTGAAGTGGCCGTGGGCGACCATACAATGCTGACGGGGTTGTTTCGGGCGGAACGGAGCCTGGAACTGCGGAGCCTGGGCGGGGTGTGGCGGATGGTGACGGGGAGTTACTTCAGCATTCCGCCGATCGTGCTGGGGATGCTGATTTTGACCTCCGCCGGCACACTGGCGACCTTCGGCCGACCACTCATAATCCACCCGCAACCGCGTCTGAGCCTCCTGGGACCACCCTTGGGCCTCCTGATCTTCGCGCTGGTCGCGCCCTTCCCGGAAGTTCGATTCCTGGACCCGAGTTTCCTGTTGCTCTTTGCGGCGGTGGCAGTCCTGGCAGCCCGGGTAAAGGGGAAGGTCATGCTGGGGCTTGTCCTGGTGCTGGCGGGGTTGAGCATTGGAACCGGGTTTATCGGCCAGAAAAGTGGGGCATTTGCGCTGGTCGGGGCGGCGGTGGCGGCGGCGGCTCCTGTGGGGGTTTACCTGGAAGAACGGTGGCCGGGGGCGTTTCGACGGTTGCTGGCGATTGCTGCGGGGCTCGCGGGCGTGCTGCTGGCGATGGGGGCTTATGTGTACCAGGATTCCCTGATCAACGAATACGCGGAGGCGACACCGATCGCGTGGGAGAGCCAGTATGGTGCACTGGGGGAGGTGTGGACGTTTGTCCGGGGCAAGGTGCCGGGGGATAAGACGGTGGCGTATGCCAATACTTACCTGACGTATCCGCTGTTCGGATTCGATGGGAGGCGGCGAGTGGTGTATGCGCCCGTTCGCAAGGGGGTTGCTCATTTGCATGATCTGCCGCGGCTGGGGCAGGCGATTCCGGGGGAGAAGCTCAGGGACGTTGTTACCCAGGTGATTAATGGGCAGGCGGATCGAGGGGTGTGGTTAGAGAACCTCAAGCGGTTGGGGGCGGAGTATCTGGTGATCGGGAAGGATGGGAAATCGGCGCCAGAAATGGGGTTTGTGGGAGGTTTTGTGAAGGTGTTTGAGAATGAGGCGGGAGTGGTGTATCGGATCGTTTTGGGGATGTGAACCACGAAGGGCCACGAAGGGACACGAAGCAATACCAAGAAAGGGCAGCGGGTTTATAGAGAGTCAGAAAATCAGTGTCCTGTTGCGAAGGATCGGTTCTTGGCTGCAGAGCTCGCGAAGGCTCGAAGACGCGAAGACAACGCGAAGAAGACAGGCTGATTCTCTCTTGCTTCGCGTCCGCTTCGCGCCTTAGCGGCTTCGCGAGCTCTGATTTCAGCGACAGGATGGATCTGACTCTCAATGAGCTTCTATAGCGGTTGTTGGGTCAGTGTAGCGATCCGGCGGCAGATTACCGCCCCGCGGCGCGGGGCTTTTCTTAAATGCATGGGCGAGTGAGCCCATGCCACGGTCACGCACGGGCAAGATGCCCGTGCTACGTTGTAGCGAGCGTCCGCTACACGGAATCGGAAACTGCTGTAGTTTTTTAGATCTCGGTCATTCTGACCGCAGCGAAGGATCTCTGGGGCGGAGATCCTTCGCTGCGATCCGGAGGACAAGCACGTCAGTGCATCATTTGCCAGGGGTCTGGGGAGGAAGCGGCTTCAGATTCTCGGTCTTCCAAGTGTGGATGGCTACCGGGATGTCGGTGCAGATGGCGTCCAGACCCAGTCCGAGGCCCAACAGGTAATCCTCCAGGCTCTTCCCGGGCCAGCCGGTGACCTTTAGGCCGGCCTTGTGCGCCGTCTGCACCGCCGTCCGCGATGTCCCTTCGATCCTGCAGCCTACGCGTTTGACTCCGAGTTCCTTTGCCTGCTGCATGACCTGGTCATTGCAGGGCCCATCGCTGATGAGCATCAGGTCCGCGTCCGGATGGAGCCGCTTGAGAATCTTCAACGGACGCTTGTCGAAGGAGGTGAAGACATAGATCGAGCCCTTCGGGTGCTTGGCCATCACGGCGTCATAAAGCTTCTGGCAATACTCCTCCAGTTTGGCGTCCGGATAGGTCTTGGTGTTGCCGGTTTTCATCTCGAATTCGAGATACACGCCGGGCTTGTCGGCAAAATACGCCAACAGTTCGTCCAGGAACAGGAAGGGCTGCCCGCTCTTTTTTGTCTTGAACTGCCGCAGTTCCGAGGCGGTCATCTCCTCGAGACGGCCGGCGCTGTTGTACATGCGCTGCAGCGCATCGTCATGCAGGATGGCCAGCACGCCATCCCGTGTCATGCGAATGTCGGTCTCGAACCCGCGCAGCCCCTTCTCATAACTTCCCTTGAAGGCCGCCAGCGTGTTCTCATCGAACTCGCCGGCACCTCCGCGATGAGCGAAGACCAAGCCCTTTTCCTGGGCTTGCGCAGACCATCCCACCAGTAACGCCATGCAAGCAGCAGCAATTCGGATAGCGTTCATGCGTCTCCTTCGTTCAGAACCCAACAGTAACGTGAACCGTGAAAATCCACGGGTGATCGCGGATGCCGGATGATGCAATCATCGCATTTCTGGGCAGCGGTCTCAATGCTGGTGGGGATCACAGGATGTGAACCACGAAGGGCCACGAAGGAACACGAAGAAGAGCCGCGGATAAACGCAGATCAACGCTGATCAGGAAGAGCACGGGCGGGCCGACCGTGGCACTCTTTGTTTTGCCACCGATGGGGCACAGATGGACACCGATGAATAGCGCTGGTAGCAGAGGACTCGGCAAAGGGATGAGTACGAACAGAGTGCATGGGCGAGCCGCCCATGCCACGTTTAGGGCTGCAAATGAACGCAGATAGACGCAGATCAGGCGCGCACGGGCGAGACGCCCGTGCTACGTTTTTGTTGCCACGGATGGGGCACAGATAGCGTGTAGTGATGGGGAAGGGTCGGGCAGAGAGGAGAGGCACTACTGGAGTTGCATGGGCGGGCCGCCCAATGCCACGGTGGGGCGCGGGCAAGGTGGCCGGGGTGATTTGTATCCTTGCTAAATGAGTCCAAGCAAAAGCGAAAGGGGGAATACGAAGGGGTGGGGTCCCAGGGATAAATCCCTGGGCTTGGATGCAGTCGAGCACTTTCGGTCTTCAAAGGGTTTATTCAGGGATGGGGCAGAGATGGGCATAGAGCGGGTGGGGCGGGGTGGGGGTTGGGGGGGAGGTGGCCCTTTTGAATTTGCTGGTCGCGGTAGTGACGCCAGTCGAGGAAGGTGGTGAGGGCTCGCTCGAAATCGGCTGGAGAGTTGATGAGGCGCATCTGGTCGCGGAGGGCGCGGCAGGGGTGCAGCTGCTTGGCATACCAGGAGATGCGGTGGCGGAACTCGATGAGGGCGACGCGCTCGTTGCGGAAGCGGATGATGTTGTAGAAGTGGTCGCGCATCATCTGGCAGATCTGATCGATCGTCGGGGGCGGAGGAATCGTGCCGGTGGTGAGATAACTCCAGGTGTCGCGGAAGATCCAGGGCATGGCGATGGCTTTACGGCCGATCATGACGCCGGCGCAGCCGGTGGTTTTGATCATGTGGTCGGCATCCTGGGGGGAGCGGATGTCGCCATTGCCGATGACGGGGATACGTTTGACGGCGGCGACGACCTGCGCGATGCCATCGAGACGACACTGGCCGGAGAATTGCATTTCGGTGGTTCGGCCATGAATGGCGATCAGAGCGACGCCGGCGTTTTCGAGACGGGCGGCGAGTTGGGGGGCGACGATGTGAGCGTCATCCCAGCCGAGGCGGAGCTTGGCGGTGAGGGGGATGTG
>JBLNDH010000230.1:0-6533 GCA_050261455.1 Bacillota bacterium | reverse complement strand
CTGGCCGCCCTAGCCCTCATCGCCGTCGCCGTCATCGCGTTTCTGCTCACGCGGCACCCCTGACCCTCCACCGGAACCGCATGAAGCCCTGACAACGCCCAGGGAACTTGTTCCCTGGGTTCTCTTCCCTCCCAAACGCTCTCCCCACGCCAACCCTGCCCCCTGTCTCCAAGCCCAGGGGTTCATTCCTGGGTCCCCTCCGTGTTACCATTTTTGCTTTTGCTTGGACTCATTTACGGCAGTTCGCGATTCCGTGTGGCGGGCGCTCGCTGCAACGTAGCACGGGCATCTTGCCCGTGCGCGATCGTGGCATGGGCGGCTCGCCCATGTACTCTGTTAAAGCCCCGCGTAGCGGGGCGGTAAGCTGTTGCCCGATCGCTACACTGACTCCGACCGCTCTATCCCTGTTTCTTTCCCCCTTCGCCCCCACCCTCCCTCTGGTCCCTCGGTATGCCGCCAGCGTGCCTCACGCACGCTCATATTCCGCGATCGCCTCGCTCAATGCTTCAATCACATCGCAAGCCAGAACCGATCGCTTTCCCCACTGTTTCCCCGCCAGTTCCCCCGCCCGGCCATGCAAGTGCACGCCCATCACGGCCGCCTCGAAACGGTTCACCCCTTGGCCCAGCAGGCACCCGATGATTCCGCTCAGCACATCCCCCGCCCCGGCTTTGGCGAGGCTGCTGTCGCCTGTCCTGTTCACATACGCAACCTCTCCATCCGTCACCACCGTCCGATGCCCCTTGAGCACGATCACCTGCCCAAACGCTCTCGCGGCTTCTCCCGCCAATTCCAGCCGCCCCGCATCGTCCTTAGGCACATCCTCCCTTTTCAGCAACTTTCCGAGACGTTTCATTTCCCCCGGATGCGGCGTCAGCACCGCCTGGGCCTTGAACGCCGCCGGCCAACGCCTTTGCCCCGCCAGCCAGTTCAAGCCATCGGCATCGATCACCATCGGTTTATCCAGCCGGATCAACTCCGTCAGGTATTTTCCCGCCTCCGGCGATTGGCCCAACCCGGGCCCCACCACGATCGCATCGGCCGCCTGGCATGCCGCCAGCAGCCGGTCTTTCCCGCCTGATCGTTCCAAGCCCAGCCCGATCAACTCCGGCGTCACCGACAACCCCGCCGCCAGCACGCTTCGCGGCATGGCCACCTGCACCAGCCCCGACCCCATGCGCAGCGCTGCCGTCCCCGCCAACACCGGTGCCCCGATCATGTCCTCGTTCCCCCCCACCACCAGCACTCGGCCAAACAGTCCCTTGTGCCCGTCATCGGGCCGAGGCGGCAGCTTGGGTAGCGATCGTATGATTTTCATGGAATCCCCCCTCTACTCGCGCAGGCCGAACTCGTTGAGCCGACGGTGCAGCGTTCGCCGGCTGATGCCCAACTGCTTGGCCGCTTCCGTGCGGTTGCCGTGGCAAGCCTCAAGGGCCTTGAGAATCGCCTGCTTGGAAAGTCGCGTCAGATTCAGCTCGCTATCCATCGCGGATTCCGGCTCCTGGCCATCATCCCCGACCGTATTCGAGAACAGCCGATCCGGCAGATCCTCCGCGGTCAGAACGCGCTTGCCGCTCAGAACCACCAGGCTCTCCAGGAGATTCTTCAGCTCACGAACATTTCCGGGCCAGTTGTACTTCCCGAACGCCTCCAGGAGCGACGGATCGATCTCCCGCGGCTCAAACCCATTCTGCTTGCAGATCTCATCGAGAAAATGCCGGGACAACAGCGGCAAATCATCCAAACGCTGCCGAAGCGCCGGCAACTGAATCTTCACCACGTTCAGCCGGAAATACAGATCCTGCCGGAAACGTTCCTCTTTGACTTCGAGTTCCAGATCCCGCGCCGTGGCCGCGACAATCCGCACATCCACCTTCTGCGGCGTCGTCGTGCCCACCGGCGTCACCGCCCCTTCTTCCAGGACTCGCAGCAATTTCGACTGCAACCCGAGCGGCAATTCGCCGATCTCATCCAACAGCAGCGTCCCCCCATTGGCCGCCTGAAAATAGCCTCGAGCCTTCTGATCGGCCCCGGTGAACGCACCCCGTTCATGCCCGAACAAGGTTGATTCGATCAGGTTTTCCGGAATCGCCCCGCAGTTCAGCGCCAGGAACGGCCCGCTCTTCCGCGGCCCCGCTTCGTGGAGCGCCCGGGCAACCATTTCCTTGCCCGTTCCCGATTCCCCGATGACCAGCACCGTCGTCTTTACGCTGGCCGCCCGATCGATCAAGGCAAACACCTGCTGCATCGCCGGGCTTTTACCGATGATGTGCCGGTAGTGCCATCCCTCGCGCAATTGTCCGCGTAGCCGCGACAATTCCTGCCGCAGACGCTTGTCCTCCAACGCCTTTTTCACCTGCAGCAGCAGCTCTTCGGGATCCAGCGGCTTGGTCAGATACGCGGTCGCCCCCGCCTTGATCGCATCCACCGCCTGGGGAATGGTGCCATAGCCGGTCATCAGCATCACCGCCGTCCCCGGGTGGTTCTGCATGACCCAGCGTAGGAGCTGCCGGCCGTCCATGTTGGGCATCACCAGGTCCGCCAGCACAAGGTCTGTGCCTGGCTGAAGCGCGGAGATCGCTTCCTGCCCATCCGCCGCCATCTGTACGACATACCCTTCGTCGCGCAGGACACCGGCCACGGCTTCCCGCACCGAGGCGTCGTCTTCCACCAGCAGAATATGAAACCCATTCCCGTTCATGCCTGATTGTAGGGGGCAATCCTACCCTATTTTAATCACACCACATCTCCCCAGCCCAGGGGTATCAACAATTCACCAAAGCGAGCATGGTCCCGAAGTTTGCCCCGTCAATCAACGTCCATCAATTATGATTCCCAGCCATTTACGTAATCGCTCCCTCCGTGGCTGGATTGGGCGTTGGCTCAAGTCCCTCGGCCTTGACCGCCCCAATGGCCGGCAGCCTCAGGTGGAAGGTGGCGCCAACGCCCGGCTGCGAATCCACCGAAACCGTGCCACCATAGTTGTCCACAAACCGCTTGACCAGCGCCAGCCCGATTCCACTGCCGCCTTTCTTCGAGGTGGCAAAGGGCTTGAACAACCGGTCGCGCATCTCGTCGGGAATGCCCGGTCCGGTATCGGCCACGGAAACCCGGCCAAACTCCTCTTCCGGAGCAATACGCACGGTAATGGTTCCACCATACCCCATCGCCTGTTGCGCATTGAGCACCAGGTTCATCAAGACCTGCCGCAAGCCATGGGGATCGCACGCCACGACCACGCTGCTGGCCGGGGCTTCGATGATCATTCGCGTGCCGCTTTCCCGGAGCAGTTCGCTCATGAGCGTCTGGAGGTTTTGGGCGGCATCCGCCAGATCCACCGCCTCAACCCGGACGGATTGGGCTTTCTCATGCACCAGGTAATCCTGCACCAGTTGCTGAATCCGCAGCAGTTCCGCATCGATCGTATCGGCCGACGCACTCACTCGCCCCGGATCGGCCGAGTTGCGCCGCAGGGAATGCAGCTGAAAACGTAGGGCCGCCAGCGGATTGCGAATTTCGTGAGCCAGCACGGCCGCCGCCAGCCCCCGTTCAGCCACAAGCCCCTGCTGCTCCAATTCCGCTCGCTGCCGCTGCTGCATTTCACGTCCCCAGCGCTGGTGGACATAAATCCCCATCGAACTGAGGACCACAATACCGGTCGCGGTCAAGGCGATGACCTTTCCCAGTACGGGCCAGTACGTGGTCTTGAAGTATTTCCGCAATTCCGCCCGCGACAGGTCGAGGTAGATCACGCCTTGGAGGTTGTCGCGCACGGACCAGGTGTAGTACTTGCGATAGCTCCCCGGATCGGCATTGAGCAGCCGGTTGATGTCCTCGATGGACTGGGGAATGGGGATCGAATCCGACCGTCGGACGTAGCCGAAGGCATCGGTCTTCGAGGGCTCGCCCGGCCGCATGTACAGGAATGTCACCGCCTGCACGGTGTTGTCCCCCAGCAGTTCGCCCCGCATCAGGTTCAACACCTGTTGAGGCGAGTGCCACCACCAGGTGCTGGAGAGTTGAAAGCGGACACGCTCGGCTAAGGCAGTTGACTTCTCGCGTTCATCCCGGTCGTAGGTCGCCGCGATGACCCAGAAGCTCCAAGGGACCGTCAGCAGCACCGCTACGCCGATGACGCACGCGGTCACCGCCCACCTTCGCAATGATCCTTGTTGGCGTGTCAAACGCACTTCTCCGATCTGCGATCCTCTAGGCCCGACATCCGTTTCCGTCCCCTCGAACCGGGGAGTTGTGGCAGCCCGCCGCCGAGCCTTCTCCCATCACTTTTTGGACAATCGTCAGCAGGTCCGTGGGATTAACGGGCTTGATCATCCATCCCACCAACACATTCGAGACATCCACCGGCCGCATACGCTCCAGATGGAAAGCCGTCATGACCACGACGCGTGAGGATATGCGATGGTGCACTATCTTCCGCAGTAAG
Source organism: Bacillota bacterium (assembly GCA_050261455.1). Taxonomy (GTDB): domain Bacteria; phylum Planctomycetota; class Phycisphaerae; order Tepidisphaerales; family Tepidisphaeraceae; genus JAPLNB01. The sequence goes on along the minus strand of JBLNDH010000230.1, from coordinate 2,089 downwards.
TCCAATCCACTGCCATCGGGCAGGTTAAGATCCAGCACACACAACCGCGGCTGCTGAGCCTGTACCAAATCCCATCCCTGCCGGGCAGTGCCTGCCGTAATGGTTTCGTAGCCGTGTTCACCTAGGAATTGACACAGACTTCCCCGTAAAGACAGGTCGTCTTCTACCAAAAGAATTGGATGAGTTGTCGGAGGCATCACCATAACGCTGTTTGCGATACAGGGCCGAGCAATCTCAGTGCCACACGAACGAACGCGATCCGTGGCCATTGATTATGGTCCAGTGGGCCAGGTTGGCTCAATGGCTGGCACACCTACGTCTACTGTCACAAGCTTGGCACAGGCAGCCACCGCAGATACTCCAAAACACTCATCAGCCGCTGGCACGGCCGTTGCACCAGGAGGACTTATGACGTTTGTAAGCAGTATACCTTTGAAGATTCCGGAGTTCGAAAAAACACCAGAGGTTCCAGCGGCGGCGACGGTCTGGCACGTTAGGCACGGATTAGCCAGATCGGTTCCGTGAAGGAGGTTCGCGGATGGCAAACTAGGGAGCAAAGAGTAGGCTCCCATAAATCAGTGTTCTTCCCGGATGGGAGTCGTCCCCGAACAGGAGATGGCTCCCTTTTTATTGCATCGGATTCATTGCACCTGATCCAGATTCTTCCAAGGCTCGCCGCCATTATGGAGCGGCGTAAAATCCGGCGGGGCGACAGGCTCTTGCAGTTGAGTCTGATTGGCTTCCCTTCGTAACTGGCGAGAGCGGCGCCATAGCCTGATTCCCAACCCGATAGCCACCCCGGTCAATAGCAAATACCCGCTTTCGATCCACCGCCATCCCCCCTGCTGCAGATTGCGGAGGATCAGCCAGACCAACTGGACGGCCATCACCCCGCAAGCCACGGCGCCGACGATGCAATAAGAGCCACTGCGATAAGCACTTCGGCGCAATTCGGCAATCCGCCGAATCCGCACCCCATCCAGATCATCCCGCGGAGGCTCTTGGGGAGCTTGGGGTTCGTCATCCACTACGAATTCGTCCTGTGAGCCGGGCTCCGGCATCATAGGCGTACGGTAGCACATTTCCGGCAGACCGACTACAACACTGCGCATGGCTATACCTGAACCATTGAAGCATACCGTCGGGCGGGTGCTGGGGCAGATTCCCAGTGGGGTCTTCATCATCTCGGCAGTCCATGAGGGGAATGGCGACGCGCAGTTGGCCAGTTGGATTCAGCAGGCCGCCTTTGAGCCCCCCTGCATCACCGTTGCCCTCGGCAGGACACGGTCGATCCTGCCCATTATCCGAGGGAGCGGGAGGTTCGCGATCTCCATTCTGGGCGAGGCCGATCGGGGACTGATGAAACGATACGCGCGTGGGGTGCAGGCTGGGGAGGATCCCTTCGCCGACGTTCGTACCTTGAATAGCCCCGGAGGAATCCCGGTGATGGCAGAGGCGTTGGGCTACCTGGACTGCTCGGTCCTTCGGTGCTGCGAGTTTGGCGCGGATCATGACTTGGTGATTGGCCAGGTGATGGCGGGAGAGTTATTGAAGGAAGCCAAGCCGTTTGTGCATATCCGGAATAATGGGTTTCATTACTAAGGGTTTGTCAGGGGGCTCTGGTCCGTTGCCTTTCGTGACAACCCGCAGCATGAGGCAAACCGCAGAGAACAGAGGATCAGGGGTGCGTTATAGTTGAATTAACGGGGAAGACTCTTCAGCAACCAGATGCTACCGTTTGGGGCCGCCCATAGAGCGGATGATTTGGCGGACATCGCCGATCTGCACGATCTTCAGGCCGAAGTTTTCACCGATCTTGACGGCTTCCCCGACGCCGATGGTCTTGTTGTTGACCATCAATTCCAAGGGCTCTTCGCTGCTCTTGGCAAACTCGATGATCGCACCAATCCCCAGCCGCATGACCTCGGAGACGGTCAACCTGCGTTCGGCCAGTTTGACGATGACGGGGACTTCCAAACGCAGGATGCGTTGCAGATCGCCGGAGGACGGTTCCGGCTGCGCGGTCGCGGGCTGTGAGTGTAGGATCGGCACGGCAATTCAGCTCACATTAATCGGGGCCAACGAGACT
>JBLNDH010000229.1:0-13142 GCA_050261455.1 Bacillota bacterium | reverse complement strand
GTAGCTGACCGGGACGATTTCGTCCGGTTCGATCAAGATGAATACGCCCGGAACGCTGATCTGCGGGGCATTGATCAAGCTATCGAGCTGCGGTGGGACCCCCATGGCCACCGTGCTGGCTCCTAGCCAGAGATTCCACCATCCAAAACAGCCAAGGATGAGATGCTTCAGCGGCACGGGAGATCGAAGGATGACGCCATTGACATTTCGGCTGGCGGCGACATGCAAAGCTACGGTGGTACCCAGGCTTTCGCCTTTGACGAAAATGCGCCGCCCGTCGGCTTGCGCGCGTAGGGCGTCATACGCCGCTAGGGCCGCCCCCGGGAATCGTTTCAGCTTAGCCGGCCCCGTGCTCTTGCCATAGCCGGGGTAGTTCACCGCCCAGACTTCAACGGGCTTGTCCTTCCATTGGAACGCTTCCCAGGCCGCCACCTGCTCGGCGCGTGCGGCATTGCCGACAAATGCCAACACAAACGCCTCCGGCTCACGATCGCGGGTGCCCGGCGATCGTGCCCGCAGGACCTCTACATGCCCCTGCTCATGGGGCACGTAATGTCCGACAGCCCCTTGTGCATCCTCGGCTCCGGTACTTGGAAATAGGATGAAGTAATCCACGCACCCATCAAGCATCATGAACATCATTGGAATCGCTACGTCCTTGTTTGCCAGCCCCAAAAAAGAACGAGTTCCCAAACCTCAGAGCCCTCGTGCGGACTCGGGTTTTAAATGAGCTCCAATGAGGATGCGCCGGCAAGCAAAGGACGTTCCCTGCCAAGCAGGGAGTACCCGCGCTATTCGGGCTGACCCGTCGCCAGCTTGTAGACCCAGCCCTGCAGCGCCGGAGTCCACTCGACGAGTTCCTCGGGCTTGAAGAACAGGCTCAACTCGCGTTTGGCAGTCTCCGGAGAATCCGACCCATGAATCAGATTAAAGGAGTTGCTGACGCCGAAGTCGCCACGAATCGTGCCTGGCTCAGCCTTGCTGCCGAAGGTCGCGCCCATCATCTTGCGCGCGATAGCAATGGCATCTTTCCCGGCCACCGCCATGACAACCACCGGTGATGACGTCATGAACTGCACCAAGGTGTCATAGAAGGGCTTGCCTTTGTGCACATCGTAATGCGTTTCGGCCAGTTGCCGCGAGATCTGCATGAACTTCATGCCCACGATTTGCAAGCCTTTTTGTTCAAATCGGGTAATGATCTGGCCACACAACCCGCGTTGCACCGCATCAGGCTTGAGAATAATCAGTGTCTTTTCCATGAGTTCACTCCGATTACAAGTCCGTCGGTCGAGGGGGGGTTATATCCGACGAGGCCCCCGCCGCCAACCCATGGGACGCACGCGTAGCAGAACATTTGTTAGCATGGGCATGCTCCAGAGGAGCTTCTCAAGCCGGACCAGCGCGTAGTGCGGGTCCGGATTTTCCGCGATATTCTCGAAGATCCGGCCCTCCGCTGCGCTACAGGCCGGCTTGGGAGGATTTCTCCCATGGGGCCGATCTCCTGGGGGCACGGGTCTTATCGCCACTCGCCCGCTTTCGTTGATAAGCCGGGCTTATAAGGGTCGAGATCCGGGACTCTTCGCGGCCATAGGCTAAAAAGTGAGCAAATTAGGGGAGGCCCCCGATGGCGGATTCGCCCAGATTCCTATCCTGCCTTGCGGCTTCTATATGGGCGTCACTGGGCTGTTCATGGGCTTAGAAGTGGTTTCAGGACCGCAAGAGGGGTGCGACTGGCGGCTTGCCCGCCCGTGCATTGCCTCGAGAAATCCGCACTGGCAGCTTGCTGCCAGTGGCACCCAGAAAACAAGTTCCCGATTCTGAAACCACTTCTTAGGGACAGGAGAATGGGACATGTTGTCGCGGCAGGCTCGCGCCCTTGTGGCCGAGTACGCTTACCTTGTCTATCGCAGGCATTGGGATGGAATCGGAATCTTCGGCTTGATTCGGGCCGCACAGGACTATGACTCGGCATCGGGCATCCCCTTTCCCCGATGGGCATACGCATACATCCGCTGGGCCGCGGCCGATGAACTCTCGCAGACGGGGGGAACACGAGGCTGTGCCGCCCATGGCCGATACAAACGGAGGCGGTTCTCGTCGAGCATGCCCGAGGCCGTGGTGTTGTACGACAATCGCATTCCGGCGCGCGAAGAGCCGGTCATCGCGCCGATCCTTCAACGTGAAATCATCGACCTTCTGAAGACGAACCTATCCCCCGAAGACTGGCGGTTTCTGGAGGACTATTACTATCGCTGCCACGGCGAAATGCTGCGGATGGCACAGCTGCGCTCGGTGAGCGTGATGATCATCGGCTATCGGCGGCAATGCATCCTGCGAAAGTGCCGCGTGCTGTTGCAGCACTTTGGATATCAGTGTTGCACCATGGATTGTCGTAGCCACCTTCGACGGCCTTTTGTCTGCGAGCAAACGGGGGAGCAATTCCAGACGCTGCAGCAGGCCGCAGAACGATTCGGGATCCTGAAGTCGAATGTGCTGCGGATCCTGCAAGGCCGTCGCCGGCATACGCATGGATACTCGTTTCGATACTGTCCGGCGGACCGGACCGAAATGGTCGCATGAGCCTCGTCGGCGAAGGTCTATGGGCGGGATCGGAGCGTGGAACGCTCACTGTTCAGGAGAACTGGGATCGACCGGCCCGATAGCCCAGGAGGCAAGCGACTTGGGATCCTGGGGCTTGGGCTCGTAGCGATCCCATTCGTCATGCCCACTCATATGCCGATACACCGCGGCGGCGGCGCCTTGGGCCGAGCGATATACTCCAAGGAGTCGGCTCTGGTCCCGCCAGGTGATGCCCAGCCACCACTCGGTGGATTCCTCTCGCCAGACAATCCAGAATGTGCCCACAGGCGAGCGGTAATGGTACATCGTCAACAACCCTTTGCTAATCAGGTATCGCGTGGCGCAGCGGCTATCGAATCTGATCCGTTCCGATGCCCCGCGGATCCTGACAGCACGACGCCCTAAACCGAACAAGGAAGCGAGAGGTTTCACGGATGGCAGAACACGGTGTAGGAATGACCCTCGCCTCCAAAGGTCAATACTAGACCGCATTGGCCCTAGATGCAATATCATTTTGCACAGCTTTATGCATACTAGTCGGAACGTTTCCGGATATTGCACCGGATAGTCACCGGCTCGGAGATACCCGCGGGGGAACCTAAGGAGCGATACCAGCAGGGGCTGTGATCGGCGGCAGCCGAGGCCAATCCGGTGACTCACAAGGATCTGTCATGTAGATTGCCCGATCCATATCATCGTCTTGGCCCGCATAATCGGCATAAGCCTCAAGCTGGCATCGGGGCATGCACAGGGCCGGCAGCTACGAGGTTCCCATCAACTGAGGCGAACTGGCACACCATGGTCCGCCAGGAAACGTTTGACCTGCGGGACCGTGTACTTGCCAAAATGGAAGATGCTGGCCGCCAGGGCGGCATCCGCATGGCCCGTGGTGAGCACGTCCAGCATGTCCTGGGGAGAGCCGGCGCCGCCACTGGCGACCACGGGGATCTTCACCGCGTCGCTGACGGCGGCGGTCATCTCCAGGTCATACCCTTCGGTGGTGCCATCGGCGTTCATAACGTTCAGAACGATCTCGCCGGCGCCAAGGGCCTCGGCCTTCTGCGACCACTCCACCACATCAATCCCGGTGGGCACGCGGCCGCCGTTGATGAAGACTTCCCATCGCTCCACGCCATCCCGCTTGACCCGATTGGCATCCAAGCCCAAAACCGTGGCGCAGCGGCCGAACTTGTGGGCAATCTCGGCGATGAGGTTCGGGGTCTTCACGGCCGCAGAATTCACGCTGACCTTCTCGGCCCCGGCCTGGATCAACCGCGTGGCATCGTCGAGGGTCCGAATGCCGCCCCCTACCGTCAGCGGCATGAAGATATTCTCCATGACCCGGCGAACCAGATCGGCCATGATCTCCCGACCCTCATAGCTGGCGGTGATATCGTAAAAGACCAACTCATCAGCACCATCGGCCTGGTAACGCCGGGCCTGCTCGATCGGATCTCCGGCATCCACATGGTCAAAAAACTTCACGCCTTTGACAACACGACCACGGTCCACATCGAGGCACGGGATGATGCGTTTGGTAAGCATAAGACAATCGGCTTGTTGATCCGTAAGGTACGTCAGCTCCCACTTATGTCCTAGCGAGGATTAGGGATACAGACCCAGCGTCCGAGCCAGGATGGGTTCGAAACAGAGCAGTGTATTGGTCGCTCGACGCAATGCAATTGACGAGCGATCGCTAGATGGCCAAACCGATACACATCATCTACGTATTTGTACTGGGATTTCGAGAAATTCTGAGGCGGTCCCAGCCGATACACAACATCAGTGATCTCAAATTCTAGGGATCGAACCGATCGGCAAGTTCGATTGTTAGCCCATCCACCGTAATCTTCCGACCCATTTGACACAGGGTGGAACTAGTTGTATATAGAGAAATAATTATCGATAGTAGGTTATCGATAAGCCTTTCTTTAATAATAACGGGACACCATGGACGAATCGACTGCTCCAAACGAACCCAAAGGTGTGCCAGAGCCGACCTTGCGGCGACTCCCGTTGTACCACCGCTATCTCAAGAGTCTCCAGGAACAGGAACGGGCTTTCGTCTCCTGTACCCACATCGGGGCGGAGCTGGGCTTGGATCCAACACAGGTCCGCAAGGACATCGAGGTAACCGGCGCTGTTGGCCGCCCGAAGGTGGGGTACTCGGTGCCGGAATTGGTCCTCGCAATCGAGCAATTTCTGGGTTGGGATAACATCAACGAGGCCTTTCTCGTCGGAGCCGGCAGCCTGGGGGCCGCTCTACTGGGCTACACCCGCTTTCAACAGTGTGGGCTGAACATCGTTGCCGCTTTCGACACCGATCCCGCGAAGATCGGCCGGGAGATCCATGGCAAGTATGTTCTGGCCCTGGAGAAGCTGCCGGATCTGCTGGAACGGATGCACATTCGGATCGGGATCATCACCGTGCCGGCCCCCGCGGCGCAACAGGTGGCCGACCTGATGGTCGGCGCCGGCGTTCGCGCTATCTGGAACTTTGCGCCGGTGCGGCTGCGCGTGCCCGATCAAATCATTGTCCACAACGAGGATCTCTACTGCTCGCTGGCCGCTCTGTCACAGAAGCTCGCCAAGGCCATGCACCAGGAGAAGATGAAAGGAGATACCGAGCATGCAGGTCGCTGAGCAGTCCCCCACCCTGGGACGCAAATTTGAGAAGGTGTGTACGATCCTGGATCGTTATGACCATCGCCCCCAGCGGCTCATCCCGATCCTGCAGGCCGTGCAGGAGGAGTACCGCTATCTGCCCGAAGAGGTGCTGACGTACGTGGCGACATCGCTGGGAATCCCGCCGGCCCGGGTGTATGGCGTGGCGACGTTCTATGCGCATTTTGCGATGGAACCCAAGGGCAAATACCTGATCCGGTTGTGTGACGGGACGGCTTGCCACGTGAAGCAGTCGATCCCAATCCTCGAGGCCCTGCGCAAGCGGCTCGATCTGGATGAGAAGCGGAAGACCACGCCGGACATGTTGTTCACGGTCGAGACGGTCGCCTGCCTCGGTGCATGCGGGCTGGCGCCGGTCGTGGTCATCAACGAGGAAGTTCACGGGCAGATGACGCCCGAGGCAGCGGTGAAGTTGGTGGATGACATCGTCGCCAAGGAGGGCAAATGAGCGCGGGAATCAATGGATCCAGGCGGATTGTCATCTGCGCCGGGACCGGTTGCATGGCCAACGGTGCGTACAAGGTGTACGACGCCTTCGTGCAGCAATGCACCGCCGCGGGGTTGAAAGTCACGGTGGAATTGAAGGCCGAGCATCACGAAGGCATTGCTGTCACCAAGAGCGGATGCCAGGGGTTCTGCCAGATGGGCCCGCTGGTGACGGTGTTGCCGGAGGGAATCCTCTACACCAAGGTCAAGCCGGCTGACGTGGCGGAGATCATCGCGACCACCTTGCAGAAGGGGCAGATGGTGGATCGTCTGTTGTACGTCGATCCGGCAACAGGCAAGCACTGCCATGGGACCGACACGATCCCCTTCTATCAGCGGCAGCAGCGGTTTGTGCTGAAGGAATGCGGGCTGATCGATCCGGAGAACCTCAACGAGTACATGCGTCATGGCGGATACGCCGCCGCCCGCAAGGCGTACCTGGAAATGACGCCCCAGCAGATCGTGGAGGAAGTCAGCAAGTCGGGCCTGCGAGGTCGCGGCGGCGGCGGATTCCCGACCGGGCGCAAGTGGGAAGCCGCCCGCATCCAGCCCCCGGGGAAGAAATACGTCATCTGCAACGCCGACGAGGGCGACCCCGGCGCTTTCATGAACCGCAGCGTGATGGAAGGCAATCCGCACAGCGTGCTGGAAGGCCTCATGATCGCTGCCCGCGCCATCGGCGCGGACGAGGCGCTGGTATACGTCCGCACCGAGTACCCCTTGGCGGTGAAGCGGATGCGGCGGGCCGTGGAAGATGCGACCAAGGCGGGCATCCTCGGCGACAACGTCCTGGGCTCCGGACTCAAGCTGCATTGCGAGATCATGGAAGGCGCAGGCGCGTTCGTCTGTGGCGAAGAAACCGCCATGATCGCCTCCATCGAAGGCAAACGCGGGATGCCGTCGCCCAAACCCCCCTTCCCGGCTCAGAGCGGGCTATGGGGCAAGCCCACCATCATCAACAACGTGGAGACCCTGGCCCACGTGGTGCGCATCATCAACGAAGGCGCGGCCAGCTTCCGCAAGCTCGGCACGCAGGGCTCGCCGGGCACGAAGACCTTTGCGTTAACGGGACACGTGGCCAATACGGGCCTGATCGAGGTCCCCTTCGGCACGACCCTTCGCGAGGTGGTGTTGAACATCGGCGGCGGGATTACTACGCAGGATGGGAAGATCGATCCGGACGGCTTCAAGGCCGTGCAGATCGGTGGCCCCTCGGGCGGATGCCTGACGCGCGAACACCTGGAACTGCCACTCGATTTCGATTCGCTGCGCGGCGTGGGCGCGATGGTCGGCTCCGGCGGCCTGGTCGCGATGAACAAGAACACCTGCATGGTGAGCGTCGCGCGGTTCTTCATGGAGTTCACGCAACGGGAGTCCTGCGGCAAGTGCGTGCTCTGCCGTGAAGGCACCAAGCAGATGTTGGCATTGCTCGACGACATCATGGAAGGCCGGGCCGACAAAGGCACGCTGGACCTGCTCCAGAAGCTCGCGTTGGCGGTGCAGAAGGGCTCGCTCTGCGGGCTCGGCAAGACGGCGCCGAATCCGGTCCTGTCCACCATGAAGTACTTCCGCGATGAATACGAGGCCCATGTGCTGCGCAAGTGCTGCCCGACGGGACAGTGCCGGGCGTTGCGCAAGCCCACCATCAACCCGGAGAAGTGCAAAGGGTGCGGCCTGTGCGCACGAAAGTGCCCGGTGGAAGCCATCACGGGATTGAAGCGTCAACCCCACACGATCAACGCGGAAGTTTGCATCAAGTGCGGCGTCTGCCGGGATGCGTGCCATTTCGGCGCGGTGGAGGGACTGTAACCCATGACTACCAGCAATTGCCAACAGACTGCGGCCACGTTGACGATCGATGGAATCCAGGTTCCGATCGAAGGCGAGCGAAACCTTCTGGAACTGATCCGCAAGGCCAACATCGACCTGCCGACATTCTGCTATCACTCGGATCTGAGCGTTTACGGCGCATGCCGGCTATGCCTGGTCCACGTGGAAGGTCGGGGCATCCAGGGCGCCTGCTCAACACCCCCCGAGCCAGGGCTGAAGGTCAAAACGACGACGGAGGAGATCCGCGAGATTCGCCGGATCGCGGTTGAGCTGCTGCTGGCCAACCACGACCAGAGCTGCCCCACCTGCCCCAAGAGCGCCAGTTGCCAACTGCAGGATCTCGCACGCCGCCTGGGGATCCAGAACGTGCGGTTCAAACGCGTGCACCAGCCGGCGCCGGTGGATCGGTCGAGCCTGTCGATCGTGCGCGATCCGAACAAGTGCGTGTTGTGCGGCGACTGTGTGCGATTCTGCTCGGAAATTCAGGGCATTGGCGCGATCGACTTCGCCCATCGCGGACATCATTCGGCTGTATTGCCGGCGTTCGGCAAGAACATGGGCGAGGTCGAGTGCGTGAATTGCGGCCAATGCGCCAGTGTCTGCCCCACCGGGGCGTTATCGCCCCGCTCCGAAGTTGAAGCGGTCTGGAAGGCGCTGAACGATCCGAAGAAGAAGGTCGTGGCCCAGATCGCCCCGGCCGTGCGCGTCGCCATCGGCGAATGCTTTGGCCTGAACTATGACGGGCCAACCACCACGGGCAAGATCGCCGCGGCGCTGAAGCGAATGGGCTTCGCCGCTGCCTACGATACATCTTTCTCGGCCGACCTGACCGTGATCGAGGAAGCCAACGAATTCATCGAACGAAAGAAGAAGGGAGAGCGGCTGCCGCAGTTCACCTCGTGCTGTCCGGGGTGGGTGAAGTTCGCCGAACAGTATTTCCCGGAACTGCTGCCGAACCTGTCGAGCTGCCGTTCGCCGCAGCAAATGCTCGGCTCGTTGGCCAAGGAGATCGTCCCGGGCATGCTGGGCGTGGATCGAAAGGACCTGGTGGTCGTCTCCATCATGCCTTGCACGGCCAAGAAGTTCGAAGCCAAGCGGCCGGAGTTTATCAAGGACGGGGTCGCGGATGTGGACTACGTTTTGACGACGCAGGAACTGGCGCGGATGATCGAAGAGGCCGGGCTGAAGTTCGACAAGCTGCAGCCGGAATCGTTCGACATGCCCCTGGGATTCAAGACCGGCGCGGGCGTGATTTTCGGCAACTCAGGCGGCGTGAGCGAAGCCGTGCTCCGTTATGCGGCCGAGAAACTCAGCGGCACGAAGCTGCAGAACCCGGACTTCCCGGTGGTTCGCGGCGACTCTGGCGTGCGTTTCGCAACCCTTACAGTTGCGGGCATTCAATTGAAGCTCGCCGTGGTTCATGGGCTGAAGAATGCCCGGGAACTGGCGGAGAAGGTTCGGGCCGGTGAATGCGATTGCGACCTGATTGAAGTGATGGCGTGCCCGGGCGGGTGCATCGGCGGCGCCGGTCAACCGGTGTCGCGGATCCCATCCGAAACCAGACGCCTGCGCACACGCTCCCTGTACGATGCCGACAAGATGCTGGAGTTGCACAAGTCGCAGGAAAACCCGTACGTCAACGACTGCTACAAGCAGACTCTCGGCGAGATTGGCGGGCATACGGCTCACCGACTGCTGCATACGCATTACCAGAGCCGGCGGCGCATTGCCGGCCATGAACTGTCACTCGGCAATGGCAATGGCAACGGCATCGCGAAGCTCAAAGTGAACGTCTGCGTCGGTACCAACTGCTTCGTGAAGGGCTCCCAGGCGATCCTTCACGGACTGCTGCAATATGTCGAGGACAACGCGTTGCAGAACGAGGTGGAGATCGGTGGCTCGTTCTGCTTTGAGAACTGCGGCAACGGGCCCACCGTAACGATTGGGAAGACTCAGTTGAACCGTTGCACCCTCCAAGACGCCCTGAACGCCTTAGAGAAGGAGCTGAAGCAAGCGGCGAAGAAGTAACCGTGGACCGATGGGTGGCGTGGGAAATACGTGTTGTCCACGCCACCCTCAGGTTCCCCGCCGTTTGAAATCCGCTTCGGCGGATGAAAGGAATGGCGATGATTCTGCGGAGCCATGCGGGCTTCATCGATGAGACCGAGATCCAGGCACTCTTGCAGCGAACGCAGGTGTGCGATGAACTGCTGGTGCGCGATGTGCTGGCCAAGGCCCGTCAGCTGGAGGGGCTGGACCTGTCGGACGTGACGACGTTGATGTCCATCAACACGCCGGAGCTCCTGGAAGAGCTGATCCACACCGCTCGCTGGATCAAGGATGAAATCTACGGCTCGCGGCTGGTGCTGTTTGCTCCGCTTTACGTCTCCAACTACTGCGGCAATGAGTGTGTCTACTGCGCGTTTCGCGCCAAGAACAAGGCTCTCCGCCGCCGAGCATTGACGCAGGACGAGATCGCCAACGAGGTGCGTATTCTCATCAACCAGGGGCACAAACGCCTGCTCGTGGTGGCCGGCGAGTCCTATCCCAACCAGGAGGGGTTGGATTACATCCTCAAGACGGTGGACACCATCTACGCCACCAAGAGCGGGCGCGGCGAGATCCGTCGCGTGAACGTGAACATCGCCCCCCTGTCTGTTGACGACTTCAAACGCCTCAAGGCCAGGCAAATCGGGACCTATCAGATCTTCCAGGAAACCTATCACCGCGAAACCTACGCCCGCGTCCATGTCGGCGGAATCAAACGCGATTACGACTGGCGTGTGACGGCGCCCGATCGGGCCATGCAGGCGGGCATCGACGATGTCGGCATCGGTATCCTCTTTGGCTTGTACGATTGGAAATTCGAAGTCCTGGCGATGCTGCAGAACATCCGGCATCTGGAGCAAAGCTTCGGCGTCGGCCCACACACGATCAGCGTGCCGCGCATCGAGCCCGCCGCCGGCTCGGATTACGCCAACCATCCCGAGCACGTCGTCAGCGATGTGGATTTCTGCAAGATCATCGCCATCCTGCGACTGGCGGTCCCATACACCGGCATGATCATGTCCACGCGCGAGACGCCGGAGGTTCGCCGGCGAACCTTCGCCATGGGCATCTCCCAGATTTCCGCCGGCAGCCGAACCGACCCGGGCGGCTACGCCGAGCTCGACGATGCCGCATCGACCGCGCAATTTCAACTCGGCGATCACCGCCCGATCGATGAGGTGGTGCGTGACGTCGCCGCGCTCGGTTACATCCCCTCGTTCTGCACCGCCTGCTATCGCACTGGCCGCACAGGCGAGGATTTCATGGACCTGGCCAAGCCCGGGATGATCAAATATCACTGCGGGCCAAACGCACTGGCTAGTTTCTATGAGTACCTGCTCGATTACGCCTCCCCCGAAACGCGAGCGGTAGGCGAACAACTCATCGAGCAGAAGCTGGCCGAGATGGATGACCAGTGCCGCACAACATCCCAGGGGCTCCTGGACATGTTGCGGGATAACAAGCGAGACGTGTACGTCTGATGGACCAGGCCATGGGAGAAATGTATCGGACTGAGCGCGACCTGCTTGGCGAGATGCAGATTCCCGCCGGGGTCTTCCATGGCATCCACACAGCCCGCGCCCTGGAGAATTTTCCTCTCGCCGGGCGCCCGATCCACCCGGAACTCGTCCGTGCCTATGGGACGGTGAAATTGGCCGCCGCGATGACCAATCGCGATCTGGGCACGTGGAACGACGATCCCACCAAGGCTGATGCGATCATCCGCGTCTGCCAGGAGATGGCCAATGGCCTGCTCACCCCGCACGTGATCGTTGACCTCCTCCAGGGTGGCGCCGGCACCAGCACCAATATGAATGTCAACGAGGTGCTGGCCAATCGAGCTTTGGAACTGCTCGGCGAAGCACCTGGTCAGTACGCCCGCGTTTCGCCGCTGGATGACCTGAACCTGCACCAATCGACCAACGACACCTACCCCACGGCCTTGCGACTGGCCGCCATTCGGTTGCTGAAAACGCTCGAAGACCGCGTCGTCTCCTTGCAGGAGTCGTTCCAATCGGCGGAGAAGCGATTCGCCCACATCGTCAAGGTCGGCCGCACACAGCTTCAGGATGCCGTCCTCACCACGCTCGGCCGGGAAATGTCGGCGTATGCCGAGGCCATCGGACGCGATCGCTGGCGGATCTACAAATGCGAAGAACGCCTCCGGGTGGTGAACCTCGGCGGCACCGCGATCGGCACCGGCCTGGCGGCGCCCCGGCAGTTCATCTTTCGCGTCGTCGATACCCTCCGCGATCTGACGGGCATCGGCTTTGCCCGGGCGGAGAACCTGGTCGATGCAACCCAGAACGCCGACGTCTTCGTCGAAGTCTCTGGCATCCTCAAAGCACATGCCGCGACCCTGCTGAAGATCTGCACCGACCTGCGGCTGCTTTCCTCGGGCCCCCAAGGCGGCCTGGGCGAGTTGCGACTTCCCGCTCGCCAGGCCGGTTCGTCTATTATGCCCGGCAAGGTCAATCCCGTGATTCCTGAAGCGGCCAGCCAGGTGGCCATGCTCGTCATGGGGCATGATGCGACGATTGCGATGGCGTGTGCGTCAGGGAATCTGGAACTGAACCCCTTCTTGCCCTTGGTCGCCGCCTGCCTGCTGGAGAGCCTCGATCTGCTGTCCCACGCCGATGACATCCTTCGCCGGCATTGCATCGACGGCTTGGAAGCCGACGAAACACGCTGCCGGCAGCATGTGGAGAATTCGACGGCCATCGCAACCGCCCTACTGCCGGCGATCGGTTACGAGGCGGCGTGCCAGGTTGTGCGGCAAGCCCAACAGAGCGGCAGGAGCATCCGCGAAGTTGTGCTTTCGCAGGGAATCCTGTCACGCGAGGCTTTTGAGGAGTTGATCAGTCCCGAGGCGGTTTGCCGGCTCGGCATGCCCGAGCCAAGGAGGGCGTCGTGATGGAAGCATCGCCGAAAGGATTGCGTCTGCATATCGCCTTCTTCGGCCGGCGAAACGTGGGCAAATCCAGCCTGCTCAACGCCCTCACGCGCCAGCAGGTTTCCATCGTCTCCGACATCGCCGGCACGACGACCGATCCGGTTGAGAAACCGATGGAGCTGCTGCCATTGGGCCCGGTGCTGTTCATCGACACCGCCGGGATCGACGACACCGGAGCTTTGGGCGAGTTGCGTGTGAACAAGACTCGCCAGGTATTCGATCGCACGGATCTGGCGATACTCGTCGCCGAGGCCGATACCTGGGGCGATTTCGAGCAGCAGATCCTCGCGACACTGCAAACCCGGAACACGCCGGTGATCGTCGCCTTTAACAAGAGCGACTCGGGGCGTCCCGATGCGGCGATGGTAAACCGCTTGGCCGATCGAAAAATTCCCGCAATCTGCACGTCGGCCACAAAGGGCGAGGGCATTCTCGATTTGCGGCAGGCGTTGCTCGACGCGGCCCCGGCGGATTTCGTGAACAGTCCCGCGATTGTCGGCGACCTGGTCGGCCCCGGTGAAATGGCTGTGCTGGTCGTTCCCATCGACAAGGAAGC
>JBLNDH010000228.1:0-19737 GCA_050261455.1 Bacillota bacterium | reverse complement strand
GGCACTGCGTGCCTCTGCTGCTGCTGGACACCAACGTCGATGGCAACAGCCCGTCTGATCGTGAGTTCACAGCCTGGTTGTATGGGGGCGACCAACGCTACCGCTTGGGTCAGGAGATCATCTTGGGCGTGGGCGGGGTGCGCATGCTCCGCGCCTTGGGCTACACCCAGTTGGAGCGGTTCCACATGAACGAAGGGCATGCGGCCTTCCTGGTCCTGGAACTCCTTAATGAACCGGGAACGGACTGGGATTTCGAGCAGGTGCGCAATCGCTGTGTGTTCACGACCCACACTCCCGTCCCCGCCGGCCACGATCAGTTTCCCTACGAATTGGTCCAGCAGGTTCTGACCGAGCCCTTCACGCTGGAGACGATTCAGATGCTGGGCGGCCAGGATCGACTGAACATGACGCGGCTGGCCCTGAACATTAGTCGCTACGTCAATGGCGTAGCCAAGAAGCATGGCGAGGTATCCCGCGAGATGTTTGCCGGATACACCATCAACTCCATCACCAACGGCGTCCACTCGCGCACGTGGACGTGCCCCAGCTTCCGCCAACTCTTTGACCGTTTCATCCCCGACTGGACGAACGATCCGTTCTCCCTCCGCTATGCCATCAGCATTCCAAAGGACGAGATCTGGCAGGCGCACCTCGAAGCCAAGGGCACCTTGCTCACTGAAGTGCAGCGGCGCGCGGGCGTGCAACTCAGCCCCGGCGTCCTCGCCATCGGCTTTGCCCGCCGAGCCACCGCCTACAAACGAACCGATCTGGTCCTGTCTGATCCGGACAAGCTGACGCAACTGGCTCGGTCGGCCGGCCCCATCCAACTCCTATTCGCCGGCAAAGCTCACCCCCAGGATCAGCCGGGCAAGGACATTATTCGGCACATCTGTGACCTGGCACGCCAGATTCAGAACCAAGTCAAAATCGTTTATCTGCCCGATTACGACATGGAACTGGCTGCGTGGCTGACGGGCGGGGTGGACCTGTGGCTCAATACGCCACTTCGGCCGCAGGAAGCGTCTGGCACGTCGGGCATGAAGGCTGCGCACAACGGTGTCCCAAGCCTGAGTGTGCTCGACGGATGGTGGATCGAAGGGCATATCGAGGGCGTCACCGGCTGGTCGATTGGGCAGCCAGCAGGGACCGATTCTTCGCAGGATGCTGACGACCTATATCGCAAGCTACGCACGGACATCCTCCCGATGTTCTACACGGACCGTGAACGGTGGACTGGCGTCATGCGGCAAGCCATCGCCTTCAACGCCTCGTTCTTCAACACCCACCGTATGGTGCAGCAGTACGCTGCAAATGCTTATATCTAGCAGGGCCAGAATCGCTCGCCGAGTCTTCCTGCCGCGCGAACGCGGCAGAAAAGACGAGCTCATTGAACCTCCTGCGCGATCACGCACGTTCTGATCACTGAGCCGTGGCCAAGACGCCGGGCCTTCCGCCGCGGCTGTTCACCTGGAGGTTATTGTGTTGCGCAGACTGCCGAGTATCGCTATTCTGATCATGATCCTTGGAGATGCCCTTGTTCTAGTCGGATGTGACTCTGGCGGCACTGGCTCGGGCAGTTCTCCATCTGCGCCATCGCATGCGGGACATTCCGGTCATTAAGGCACTTGAAGATAAGGAGATAAGCATGATTCGTGGAATAGGTTACATCATGGCCGTGTGCTCGCTGGCCATCAGTGCACAAGGAGTTCTTGCGGCTGATGGACACGCCGGGCATGGGCACGACATGACGCACGGCCAGGCGGCGAATGCGGAAACGGCTGGAGACCCGTTCCTGTTGTCCACCGATCCGGTAAGTGGCGAGAAGCTTGGGCCGGATGCCGTGGTGGTCAGCTACCAGGGACGGGAACTGCGTTTCGCGAGCAAACAGAACGCGGAACGGTTCCAGGCCGACCCGAAGGCGTATTTGGGCAAGGTCGATCAGCAGATGATCGAACAGCAGAAGCCGCTGTATCCCCTGGCCACCTGCGTTGTGTCCGACGAGAAACTGGACGGCATGGGCGGTGGCGTGGACGTCATCTACAAGAACCGTCTTGTGCGGTTCTGCTGCGCCGATTGCCAGAAGGAATTCCAGAAGGACCCGGCCAAGTATGTGAAGAAGATCGATGACGCGGTCATCAAGGCCCAGAAGGCAAGCTACCCGATCAAGGAGTGCGTTGTCACCGGCGAGGCCCTCGATTCGATGGGCGGTGGCGTGGATTACGTTGCCGGTAATCGGCTGATCCGCTTCTGCTGCAGCGGGTGCATCGACAAATTCAAGCAGAACCCCACAGCCTACTTGCAGAAGCTGGGGAGTGGTCCCAGAGCTGCGGCACCGGACCATGCTGGTGCGGGACATGCCGGTCACGACCACCATTAGGTGATACAGATCGCCGATGGACTTCTCGTCCAGACCGAAGGAGAGTAGCGCGAGTAGAACACGGAGTTGCGAATCGCGATTCGGATCGAGTCCTCTGCGAAAGGAGCTGACGCATGTTGTTGAGAATCATAGTGGCCTCAGTCGTAGTGGCGCTGGTGGGAATGTATGTGGTGCGTGCTGCGGCGGTGGACCAGCAAGCCCCGAAAGGAGGCTGCTGCGGGATGCGGGCCATGGCACCAGAGGATGCCGCCAAAACCGCCAGCCATGACACTGCCGCGTCCGCCAAGGATGCTGGCTGCGGCGGGTGTGCGATGATGGGGAAGGATGCCGAGTCCGGAAGTGCCCTGTTGGCGGCGAAGGCGACGACTCGCCCCACGACCGCCCCCAGCAGCGCCGTCAATGCCAGCAGTACCGTCTACACCTGCCCGATGCACCCGGAGGTGATCGCCAACAAGCCGGGCAAGTGCCCGAAGTGCGGGATGGATCTCGTTGCCAAACAGGAGAAGCCCAAGGGCGACCAGAAGCCGGCCGACAAAGGCGATGCCGGCGATGGCAGCACGAGCCATATGCACAATCATTGATTGGCTCAATCGCGCAGAACTCGTATTCCCCGACCCGGACCGCGCCATGTCTCGCTGACGGCGCGGTCCTCTATTTGTGCGCCCAAGCCGGCCACATGTCCCGTAGACCTTGCATTAAAGTATGGCAAGTGGCCGTCATGTGCCCATGTGCTGGGCATTCGCCGCCACGGTTGCGGGACGACGAATTGCTGTCATGGGCTCGCCAATGGGGCAGGCATTGCGGGCGGCGTACATCGGCTTCCATCTGAAGGGCATCTGGGGCACGGATGCCGCGTTCATCCACTCCGATGGCATGGCGGATACTCAGACCGCCCAAAGCAATGGGACTCGCTCCAAGCCTACGCGGATTTCACTCTTTCCGACATGCCAGTGCGAATTCGAAAACCCCGGATTTCCATGGGAACAGTCAAAAGTAATCGGACGTAGGAATCCTCTGATTCACGCAACCTCGGGCATTGGGTGAAGCAGAGGGTCGGGTGTGAAGGGACTGTGGTTGGATTCCAGAGCAGCGGGATAAGGAGTGGGTGTTCGGGCGGGCTATCACGAACGGATTTGTGGTCGCCGTGTGGATGGGGCTCTCTGGAGAGCTGACATGCGGATGGGACTCTTCTGGAGAGCTGATATGAAAATCGCCGCCCTTGCAATCATGGTTGCTGTGGGAACTCTCACTGTTAGGCGCTGGCACGCAACCCAGCAATCCACCACGCAAACTCCTTTGCTTTCACTGGACGCCGCGCCGACTGCCAAGGCCGACCCGGCGACTGCGGGAACCATTCGCCTCCCTGGCCAAGTCCAGCCCAAGACCAAGGTATCCATCAGTGCTACCGTTTCGCTGACGGTCATGGAACTACCCTTCAAGGAAGGCGATCGGGTCACCAAGGGTGGCGTGCAAGACAGTGCCCCTTTCCCCGCCTCGGTTCTTGTCCGGCTGGGCGATAGCGACCTGAAGGCGGCGCTTCGAGCTGCGGAGGCCAAACGCGATGCCCAGGCCGCCGAGATTGAGGCGGCGCAATTGCGTCTGACGGCACTGGAGTCGCAGGTGGCCAGCAGCCGCGTTAGTGTGGGCGAGGCGGAGCGGAGTTGGGGGCGGTTCAAGAAGCTCATCGACACCGAAAGCGTCAGTCAGGCGGCGGCCGATGAGGCGCACAGCAAGCTCGACCGCCTCCGGGCCGAACATGATGCTGCCATACGTGGTTACGAGGCCAACAAAGCGAACTTGTCAGTAGATCGGAAGAATCTGATGGCTGCGGAGGCGGAGGTTGACCGGGCGCGGTTGGCTTTGGCGGCAGCGACGATCAGCTCTCCGATCGACGGGGTAATTACGCGAGTCAACGTCAAGGTTGGTGAGGTGGTGACCGGCACCGTCCAGAACCCAGGAACGGTCCTGATGGAAGTGGCGGACATGGATCATCTGGTCTTGGTCGCCCGTGCGGATGAGGATTTGGTTTCAAAGGTGAAGGCTGGACAGAAGACAATCATGCATCTGAAGGGATATGGCTCAGAAATCTTCACGGGGACCGTCCAGAGCGTCGCCCTGACCAGCACTGAAGCGAAGGACGGCAGCCGCTACTTCAGAACCGAAATCAGTCTCGACACCGCTGGCCAGGTCATTCCTGCGGGGCTGAGCGGCGAGGCCGAGATCGAATACAAGGTGCCAGACACGCGTCGCTGACGACTTGCCTCCTGAACTGCGCTGTTTGCGGGATTGCATCCCTTCTGCTGATCCGCCCGGAAACCCGATACGACTAGCTCCGACTGCCCGGTCTTCGACAGCGGCGACAACAACCAGTTGACCTTCGCCATCGACATGATCTTCCAGTTCTGATCATTGGAACCGGAATGGGCCATGCTTGCCCGAACGTCGCGACCAGCCGGCCGCGACGTTCGCGTTCACATGTGGGGACTGTCCGTCATCTCTTTTTGATCTAGGTCTGATAAGGTGCGAGATCGCCTGGCCGGACATGCTCGTCCCGGGCGATCGCTCTATGACGCTCACCACACAGAGCATGCTCCCTAGGCAGAAGCATCCTCGGAATCATGGAGACCAGTGAACCTTTCGGCTGGATTCTCTCGTTTCCCATAGGGGCAGGAGGAGTTCGCGTTTTGAACTCCGGCCACGGGGCTGGAAACGGGCTTTTCGTATGCGAGGGAACCAGCATGTTGATGACCGCCAGCAGCTCCAAGCAGTCATTTCGTAATCACCTGGCTCGGATCGGCTTTGCCATGGGCAAGCCGCCCGCTGTTGTGATGGATGAGCTTCGAAAGCACATGGGACCGCAGCGGTTTGCTGAATATCAGCGAATCGCCGGGGGGGCACGCCGCGGGGGCGATGAGCCTCAGAATCGAATCTACGACTTCATGCGCGATATGCGCGAGGCCAATCTCCTGCGGAGCCTTTCCCCCGACGTGACGCTCGACACCTCGTACTATCTCTATGAACAGGCTTTGCCACACCTGACTCCCGGCAAACGCGTCATCGAACTGGCCTGCTGGACGGGCGGTCTGGCCTCGTTTACCGCACAGAATCATCCCAACTGCACCGTCATCGGTGTCGATCGGGCACGCCAAGTCGTGGACGTGGATCGAACATTCTACAGCAATCTCACCAACTTGAGCTTCAGCCTCTGGGATTACCGGCACAAAAAGCCCGAGGACTTGGAGCCGGCCGATGTCGTCTTATGTAGCCTGGGCGTCAACAACGATTGTCCTCCTGGGGCCTATGAGACGCTGAACCCGCATGCGGTCCGTCAGTCGTCCGGATACCAGCGAGAGCGTGGCGAAGCCGACGCTTACTTTCAGAACTGGCGGCAAGCGACGAAGGATGGCGGAATTCTCTTCACGATCCTGCGGGTGTTCACGTTCCCCCGTTTTCTGGCATTCATGGATGCCGCACAGCATGCCGGGTGGAATCCGCTGCTGCCGGAGTTCACGTTCGTACGCGTGCCGGCCAATAACGAAGCGATCCCGTCTCTGCTGTTCAAAGCCGAACCATCGGAGCCGGTCAGCGAAGATGCTGCTCTATCACACTGGATTCGTATCTCGTCCGGGCACCATCAGATCGCCCGCCTGGCCGGGCCAGCGGCGCTGGGCGTCTATCGCGCCTTTGGCGACAAACAGGTGCTGGCGCAGCGGAAGTTTCGCAACGAAGCCGGCCTGATGACCCAGGAAGAACTGGGGATCTGCGGGGCTTTCGGATACATCTACGGCCAGGACGCCCGCCCCGATTACCGCCTGGTACTCATGGATATCGCGGAAGCTGAAGGCCAGCGCCGCATCTTCACTGAACCACCCCCTGCACAGATGTTCGTCACCGGCTTGGCGTCGGGCAGCAACGTGGTCATGAGCCTGGGCGGGTTTTCGATCAATCCAGCGTCCTAAGAGTGGCCTGATTTCCAGGGCGGGAATCCATACATACAAAGTGGCTTTACCAACTGAATTGTCGGCATGGAGGAGAATAATGGAAGACGTTAAAAGCGAGTTCGCCAAGCATCTGCAGAGCATTGGGTACGAAATCGGCACGCCGCACAACGTGATTCTGGAGAAGCTTCGGAATCGCATGGGCGAGGAGCGCTTCAAGCAGTTCCAGACGCGCCATGGGCACAGTGCGTCCAGCCAGGAGGAATTCTACAAGCTCTTCCAGGACATCATCGAAGGCAACCTGATGCGCAGCCTTGATCCCTGCGCCACGCTGGACGCATCGTTCAGCCTTTACCAGCGTTGCACCTCCAGGCTCGACCGCGGAACGCGTGTTCTTGAGCTGGGGTGCTGGACTGGCGGACTGGCCTCCTTCATTGCCACCCGGCATCCCCAGTGCACTGTCGTGGGTGTGGATTTCGCGGACGAGGTGGTGAAGGCCTGCCGCGAGCACTATCGGTTGCCCAATCTCAGCTTCCAGCGCTGGAACTACTGCTGGCCGAAGCCCGAGAATCTGGAGCCGGCGCACGTGCTGCTCTGCGCGATGGGCGTGGTCCACCACATGCCCAACAATGCCTCTCTTCCCAACCCCCGTGAGTTGCGGCGATGCGAGGAGTACAGGACCCAGCGGGATCACGCGGAGCGGTACTTCCGCATGTGGCGAACCGGAGATGACCATGCCGGATATCCGACAGCAAATTCAGCAGTTGGGCAACGAGATCGTGGATGGCTTCAAGGCCAAGATCGGCGAGCTGAAGCTGACGACCGACGAGTTGGCTCTCATCCAGCGTGTAGCTCAGCGATTGGCGTATGTCGCCATGTACCTGCCCGGCGCAGATGAGGTGACCAAGGGCGTGCTGGCCATGCAGCGTGACGCCGCCTTGGCCACCCTCCAGAACATGACCGTCGCCAAGGCCGTCGAGGCGGAGCGAATGATGCGTGAGGCGATTGGCGAGGCCGTGGCCAAAGCCCTCCAGATGGGATTAGGCCTCGCCTTGAAGGTGATCGCCGCTTAGGGCTAAGGGAAAAAACCCGGAGCGGCCTTTGCAGAGCTTGCTCGGAAGACCTGTTCTTGGGCTCGCAGCTGCCGCGTTTTCCCGAACGAGCCGGACAGTTGCGGAGGTTTTTTTCCTAAGCCCTTAACAGGAGTATTTTTATGGATTGGTCCACGACGATTGCCCCCTGTCCGTCCTATGTCCGCCTGGAGCCTGCGAAGCTCCAGGATCTCGATGGGCGAACCAGCCAGACCCAGCGATGGCGGCCGTGGCCCGATGCCCAGAACCGCACGGCCCATGGTGATCTGGTGGTAGGGGGCCTGAAGCTCCACCATTTTCTGAACCACACCGCCATTCAGATCAATGCCGGCAGCCCCGACAAGCCCCGTACCCCCGAGGGCCAGATCCCCTCCTACCGCAGCCTCACCCTCCGCAATCTGGACATCGGCCTGATCTATCGCGACCAGCCGGGCCTGCACATGGACCATCTCTGGATCGGCGGCGGTCAGGACCCCTCCATCCGCCCGGATGTGACCTTTGAGGATTTGTTCCTCCACGACGGTAACGAGGGGGTTATGCCGGTGCTTTTCGAGTGCGGAGCCGCATGGGACAGCGTGATCGTCCGCCGCGTGGCCACGGTCAACTGCGCTCATCCGTTCATGGTGAAGCTGGACAACACCGCCATCCGCGAGTTCATCATCGAGGACTGCCCCAAGCTGAACATCTGCTTCCAGGGCTGGGGCGAGCCGCTGACGGTGCGGGTGCGCAACTCCGCCGGCATCCGCCTGACCACCCCCCGCGACAATGCGGGTCGGCCGCCCAATCTTACCATCGTCACCGAGCAGGACTCGCTGCCGCAGCCCCTGGCCGACGTTCGCTCTCTGCTGTCCCAGCTCGGGGAGGTGCGGCAGCAGGAGCAGGCGATCCTGGACCAACTGGCCGCGATTGCCAACGGCTGATCGTGACCTTCTTCCATTATGACCCTCTTCTACCTCGATCTGGAGAACGGCAACGACGCCAACGATGGTCTGAGCTTTGCCACCCGCTGGAAGACCTTCGCCAATGGCCCCACCGCGGCCCGCGTGAATCCGGGGGATGTGATCCGCGTCATGGCCTCGCCGCCTCCGGTCCGCACCGCCCTTGGGGCCACCTGGACCCAGGACAGCGCCCAGGTCACCACCGATCTGCTGGCCTGCGTCGGCCTCTGCAATTGTGACACGGCCTGGATCCCCAGCGCCAACGTTACCGCCGTTGCCGACACGAGCGCCAGCTACGTCAAGGAAGGCACCGCCTCGGCCAAAATCACCATCAACGCCACCTTCATCACCGGCAAAGCCGCTTACTTCACGCTGCCCTCGCCTCTGAACCTCTCCAGCAGCCGCTTTGTCACGCTCTGGATTCGCACGGATACCCAGATAGCAGCCAATGCCCTGTCACTGCGGCTCTGCTCGGACACGGCGGGCAACACCAGCCAAAACACCCTCCCCTTGAACATCCTCTCCCTCCAGGGCGGCAACCACGGCCTGTATCCCAACCACTGGCTGCCCCTGACGATCGATTACGGCGCGGCCCTCTACTACAGCATTCGCTCCATCGCCCTGTATGTGGATGCGGACCTGTCGGCCAGTGCTGCGGTGACGATCTGGCTGGACAACCTCTTGGCCAACAACATCATCACCTCTGGCAACCCCCTGGGCCTCAATTCCCTGATCGGCCTGCCCAACAGCACCGGCAATGGCGGCACCGAGTCCGAGACCAGGTAGCCCAGCAAGTGCATCAGCGGCACCACCATCACCCTGGACCAGCGGGCGGATGGGGGCAGCAACGTCACCAAGTACCCCAACCCCACCCAGGCTAAGGTGCCCCTGAGCTATCGCAACGCCCTGGTGCCCAACTGCTGGGCCACCAGCGGTAACTACCTCGTCCAGACCAACAAGAGCGGCACGGCCGGCAATCCCATCACCGTCTCCTTCGGCTGGAGCCGCAGCGACATGGCCACCCAGACCGACGAGACCTGGGTCGATGGCGTCAACAGCCTGCCCTACGGGCTCTACGCCGGCTCCAGTTGGAATGCGTTCGAGCGATTCGGGGCCGTGCGCTGCTACTCCGGCATCTCTCTGAGCACCAACGACCTCTCGCTTCAGCGTGCCCACGCCATTTCCGCCGGACAGTACGGCATCTATGTCAGCAGCGCCCAGGGCTCGGCGGAGAACCTGTGGTCCATCGGCCATGGGGCCACGGGCATCAGCATTGGCAACACCCCCGTGAGGCTTGGGTTTAACCTCATTGCCGCTTGCAGTGGCAGCGGTTTGGCCTTAGGTGCTGGCGAGGTCCATGGGGGACTGATTGCCAACGGCTATGGCATCGGCTTGTCGTTCACGGGATCGGCCATCGTCTACGACGCAACCACCCGCGGCAACGCCTACTCGTTCTCTGCGAGCGCGGTGGGCCCGAACAGCCCGGGTATGCTGGTGCGGTGCGTGACGCAGGAGGTCAGCGAAACCAGCGGGCTGGCAAATGGATACAACTACCGCGTTCACTCCCGCAATCACGATGGCATCCTGGGCTACCACGTCATCTGGACCGATGGCGGAAAGATCGAGACGGATGCGACCATAACGCACACCGGCAGCGGCAAGAGCTGGAAAGCGTCGGTGACCAGCACCACGCGCACTGACGCTTACCCCCTGGACCTGCGATTGACAATCCTGGCGGCCAAGGCCCAGCAGCCGGTCACGGTGACGGCCTGGGTACGTCGCAGTAGTACGAACCTGGCGGTGGGGCTGGTGGCCAAGGCCGAAGCAGTCCCGTTCAGTGCGGGTGCGGCACTGGTAGGGGGGTGGGCGAGCGGGGCGGCCAATACCTGGGAGCAAATACGCCTCACGTTTACGACCACCGAGGACGGGCCGGTGTGCGTGTACCTGCACTGTTATGGCGGCAGCACCTACACGGCCTGGGTGGACGACTTGGCTGTCAGCGGCGGGTTGGCGACTTCCTCGGAGCTGGGCAGCCTGGATTGGGATGCGTTTGCCTCGCCGCTGGGGCCGAGTAGCCTGGGCGGTGGGGGCAGCATGATTGTCATCGAGGATTGAGGTGGATGGGGAACGGGTTGGCTGTCTATCCCGCCAATGGCATTCGATCTTCTACTCAAGAAGGGCTCCACGGCGCAGCTGATTGAAGTAATGATCCGCGACGCGGCCACCGGCCAGGGCAAGACGGGCTTGGCTGCAGCGGCGGTGACCTACAGCTATCTCCAACGCGGCAGCAGCGTTCCGGTTAGCGGCTCCTGTGGGACCATGACGCCTGGGGAATGGGTCAGCGCCGGGTGGGCGGAGCTCAGCCCCGCCAGTATGCCCGGCGGTTATCAATTCGGCGTGCCCGACCTGGCGCTGGCGGATGCCGATGCGGTCACCATCCGCTTCAAAATCGCGGATTGTCTGGACAAAGAAGTCAAGATCGTCCTGACTGGAATCGACCTGCAAGATGCCGCAGCCGGAGGCCTCTCCCGGCTGGATGGAGCGGTCAGCGGGGTTGCTGCCAGCGTGTGGGGGCAATCGACCCGATCGCTCACCGACAAGACGGGCTTTGTCCTGGCCCCCAACCAGGCCTTCGACAACACCGGGCAGGTGGCGGTCGTGCCGGCCAACCTCACGCAGATCAACGGTACCGCTGCGGCCTCGGGCGTGTCCGGGCCCAAAGCCTACCTGGGCACAATCACGCAGTTCTGGGGCGTGGTGGGCAACGGGGTGGGCACGATCAATGGCTACCCCTCCGTGGCCCTCGGTGATGCCAACAGCGCCGGGCAGGCCAAGGTGGCCCAGGGCGTGTGGAATGCCCTCCGCAGCAGCTACGTTGTGGCGGGTTCGTTCGGCGAATCGCTGGATGCCCCGGTCAGCAGCCGCCTGGCCGGCAGCGTCTATGTGGCCCCAGACAACGCTGGCATTGGCAGCATCCGAGCGCAGACCGATAGGCTCTATTTCATGAGTCATGGCGATGGCACCTATGATGTACGCACTGGCAGCACCGGCGCGGAGGTGGACAACGCCGCGATTGCCAGCGCCGTCTGGTCCGCGGGCACCCGTTCACTGACGGACAAGGTGGGTTTCAGCCTAGCCAATGGCTCAATCAACAATGGGACGTTCACCGCTGGCGCGATCGATGCGACAGTTGCGCCGAATCTGGATGCCCAGGTGTCCAGCCGAATGGCGAGCTTCGCCTATGTCGCGTCTGACAATGCGGCCATCGGTGCGATCAAGGCGGTGACGGACAGGATGACTCTCACGGATCATGGCGACGGCACCTTCGATGTCCGAGCCAGCGCAGTCAACTATGTTGCCGTGGATAGTGCTAGCATTGCGACGGCGGTCTGGTCTGCCGATACGCGCACGCTGACCGCCCCGGTGGATATCCATTCCAACGCGGATATCACGGCCATCCTGGCTGTCGCGGACGCTTATGTTGCGCCGGACAACGCCGGCATCGCCGCCATCCAGGCCCAGACCGATCAGCTTGCGTTTGTTGGCGGCGATCTTCGGGTCACGCTGAGCGGCGAGGTGGTCAATGCGGGCGTTGATACTGCTTCTATTGCCAATGCCGTATGGACCAGCGCCATCCGCTCATTGAGCGACAGAACGGGATTTGCGCTGGCTGATGGATCGATCGCCACTTCGACGTTCGCCGCAGGTGCGATTGACGCGACCGTGGCTCCCAACCTGGATGCCCAGGTGAGCAGCCGGATGGTGAGTTTCACCTACATCCCGCCCGATAATGCCGGGATCGCGGCCATAAGGGCACAGACCGACCAACTCTCGTTCCTCGGCGGGGATGTGGTTGCCACGCTGAACGGTGAAGTCGTCAGCGCCGGCCTTACCAGCGCATCAATCGCGGCGGCTGTGTGGGCGGATGCTGCCAGGACGATCACCGGCGGCACGCTCGATTCGGTCACCAATGTCGTCAACCCAGTGACGACCACGCAGGCCGGAGCCATCGCCTCGATTAAGGCGCAGACTGACAAGATCACGTTCGTCACCCACGGCGATGGCACATGGGATGTTCGTGTGCCTGTGGTGGCGGGTCTCACGGCAGCCGACGTGTGGAGCTATGGCCCCAGAACCCTGACGGACAAGAGCGGCTTTGCCCTGGCCAATGGCTCCGTCACCAGCGCCACGTTCGGTCCCGGGGCGATCAACTCGATCGTGGCCCCCAACCTCGATGTGGCCGTCAGCAGCCGGATGGCCGCCTTCGTCTATGTGCCCCCGGACAATGCTTCCGTCGCCGCCATTAAGGTTCAGACAGACAAACTCCATTTCCTCCCGCACGGCGATGGCACCTATGACGTGCAGTCCAATGCCGTCGCCACCGTTGATGCGGGACTCATCGCCAGCGCCGTCTGGGCCAATGATGCGCGCAGTCTCACGACCCAGGTGACGGACTGGACCGACGTGGAGCGGGGCCAGATCCGCAAGGCCCTGGGCCTGTCGGGAACCACCGCGCAAACCAGCGGCGAGGGGCTGCTCGACGACGTGCACCACGTCAGCATGAAGCTCCAGTTCAACAGCGAGAGCGATGTGATTGCCTCGCTGGCCGGCGAGACGGTGTTCCTCAACCCGACGCAGAACTTCAACAACATCGGGCAGGCAGATGAGCTGCCGGCCAAGGATGCCATCCTCCGCCAGTTGCTTACCCCCGAGCGCGCCGATCGCCTGGACCATCTCGACGTTCCGGTGAGCAGCCGCTCCAGCCACAGCCCCACCGACGTGTGGAGCTTCAGCGAACGCACGCTCACCAGCTTCGGCACCCTCGTGGCCGACATGGCCGCCGCCGTCTGGAGCTACGGCACCCGCACCCTCACGTCCTTTGGGTCGCTTGTTGCCGACATCTGGGGTGCGGCGGTCAGGACGATCACCGGTGGGATCGTGGACCTCTCGGCCCAAGCCAAAGCCGACGTGCGTTCTGCGGCCGATGCGGCTCTGGCCGGTTTCGATCCATTGACCTACAGCGACGCCGCCTTTGACCGTGACCAGATCATCGACCAAGTCGAGGCGGTCCTCGCGGCCGTCAATGTGAAGCCGGACGCCAGCGCCATTGCCAGCGCCGTGGACATTCTGCTCAGCACCAACCATGGCGAGGGCTCGTGGATCGACACCACCAAAGGCAGTGGCCCGATCACGTACGCTGTCACGGTGACCGACGGGACCAACCCGGTCGCCTTCGCCTCAGTGCGACTCTCGGTTGGACCGCTGGGCATCTCCCAAGTCACCGATTCCCAGGGCAAGGCCGTCTTCGACGTGCAGCCGGGCACGTACCGCGTGCAGGCCGCCAAGCTCGGCTACACCGGGCACTCCACCATGGTCGAGATCCACAGCGAACCCGCGGATCAGATCTTCCCCGCCGTAATCGTGCCGCTGGCCGCAATCTCGCTTCCCCCGGAACCCGGCCAGTGCACCGCCTACCTGACCACCTATGACGCGGTGGGCAATGCACAGAGCGGCGTGGAGATCGAGGTTCGCCTCGTGTCCCCGCCCGCCGGCAGCATTGCCGAGAGCTTCTCCGCGAAACCCTGGACCGTCGCCAGCGATGCCCAGGGGCTGGTCCAGGTGATGCTGCTGAAGAACGCCGCGTACCAGGCCCGTCGCGGCGCGGGTGAGTGGCATCTGCTCAAGACCGATCGACGCGACTCGATCCCCATGCCCACCGTCCTCAGCCACCCGAGCAAGTAGCGCACCCGCCCTGGAACTTTTCCTGCGTCTTACCCCGCAGACGACATGAACGACCTACTTGCCAAGCTCGCTGCTGAGAACAAGGCCCTTCGGGAATCGAAGGAGGCCACGCTCGTTGTCGAGAGCGTCATCGCTCCGGCCGGCTCGATCCAGAAGGTCGAGTTCACCGAGAGCGACGGCAGCAAGACCAAGGGCTATCGGCTGGCGAAGGTCGCCCAGGCCGATCGGATGAACCAGAACCATCGGGTCATCGGCTCCAAGCACGGCGACGGCAGCGACTCGCTCATCGAGGAGATCGTTTTCGACGGCTGCTCCGGCAATGTGGAGCTCCGGGGCACCCCCGGCAGCATCCGCCGCTGCTATATCAACCGCCTGGCCGGCTCCTACGAGCAGGTTCCGTCCACCGTGGATGGAGTGGACCGCGTCGTCCCCGAGGCATGCTTCATCCGCGGCCTGCCGCTGGACCTGGTGAGCACCAGCCCCGCCCCTGAAGCCTTACCCCTGGTGTACCCCGAGGAGGCCAATGTAGCTATTGCCATCGGCTGGCGGCTGAAGAGCGCCGTGGTGCTGATCGAGGTTCCCCCGGCCGTCGAGTGCGGCGCGGCCAGTGAGGGCTACTTATGCGACCGATCACCCGAAGCCTGTTTCGCATCCTGAATAACGAGAAGCTTCTGCCGGTTCAGTTCCTCGACCTGCAACTGGTGGGTGCGACCACCACCTCCACCATTCGCCTCACCGACTACGGCACGCCCATCCATTGGGCTGGGGCCGATTACGTATCGGTGAGCCTCTCCCGCGGCGGCATCGAGGAAATCCTCTCCAGCGAGACCGGCGAGAGCCCGCAAAGCACGCTGAACGTCAGCAACATCGATGCGGGCATGGCCAACATCCTCTCCGGCGTCGATCTGAATGGGGCTGCTGCCACCCTGTATCTGGCCGACCGGCGGCTGCTCACCCGCGGGCGCGATGCCCTGATCCTCGCCCAGGGCGAGGTCCGCGATCCGCAGCTCACCGGCCAGACCCTCCTGTTCCAGATCGTCAACGCCATTGGCCTGATGGAACGCCTGACCGTTCCCCGCCGCCTCTGGCAAAGCGAATGCAATTACACCTTCGGCTCGGTCGCCTGCGGGGTAAACCTCGCTGAAGCCCCATACACCATCGAGACGGCCGCCCAGGATGGCACGGCGGGCAACTGCATCGTGGTTCCCGACAGCACCCTGGCCACCGCGGGTAATCCGATTGATCTGGACGACTACTGGTCCAGGGGCTACGTGCTGATGGGAAACGGCCGCTGTGCCACGCAGGCCCGGCCGATCAGCCACGTCGAACCGGGCAACGGCACCGTGCTGTTCTATGTCCGCTATCCCTTCTACTTGGCCCCAGCTACCGGCGATTCGGTTATCCTTCGCCGCGGCTGCCCCAAAACGACCGTCGCGTGCAAGGCCCGCAACAATCTCCTGAATTTCGGCGGCTATCCCGACGTGCCTTCCAAGGAGATCGAGCCCACGGAGGTCAAGGATCCTCGATGAGCCCTTGGGAGCAAGCTCTCTCTCGTTTGCCCCGGCAGATCCGGTGGGTTCACCACGGGCGTGATCCCCACGTGGGCCTGGACTGCGTGGGACTCATCCTCTGCGTCTACCGAAGCAGAGGCATCGATCTTGCCGACCTGGATGTGCCGTATGGCAGGCGTGACTTCCTTCGATTCCGCCGGGCCGGGGTCGTCTTTGAGCGGCTGCTGAGGTGGTTTCGTGAGGTCCCATTCCATGCCTTGGCCGAGGGTGACGTGCTGGCCACGCGCTGCGAGGGAGCCCCGAGTCACCTGGCCATCGTCGTCGGCCAGCGGGTCTACCAAATGACCGCCGGTGGCCTCTGGTGTTCGTCGATCCCCCATGCTTTGCTGACGACAGAACGCGCGTTCCGGTATTGCGAGGGCCCCTGACATGCCAATGGCCATTCCCATCGTAATCGGGGCGGGATCGGGCTTCTTGAGCAGCACCGTTCCCGCGGTAGTCGCGGGGACGGCCGTCAACTGGACGGCTGTGGGCGCGATGACCGCCATTGGCGCAGGCATGGGCGCACTGGGCCTCCTGCTCCAGCCGGATCGCGGCGACTCGAACAACAACACCACCCAGCGGCTCGCGACGACCAACTCCCGGAACATCCCAGTCCCGGTGCTCTACGGCAAAGCGAAGATGTCGGGCAACTGGCTGGCCCTGGGCAACTTCTTTGTCTACAAGGACGCCAAAGATGGCACCCCCGGCGTCCGCCTGCGGGAGATCCACGCCTTCCTGGGCCTCTGCGAGGGCCCCGTCCAGAAGATCGAGAACTTCAAGATCGACGACAAGACGATCAAGGAGCAGTTGGAGGAGACGGAACTGGAAGACTACCACTTCCGCCTCGTGCCCGTCCTGGGTACACGCGGGCAGAAGCTTCCGGCGTACCTGTCCAGCGCCAGCGAGCGGAAGAAGTACGGCTTCGACAAGATGGCCGATCCGGTTCCCTGGCGCAACACCGCCTATGTCATCTGTGGCGTCAACGTCGGCCAGGAGCCACGGTTTCCGGAAATCGTCTGCGAGGTGACCGGGCCGGACCTGTCCATCTGGCACAAGGGCCAGACCGGCGATACCGCCCAGGGTGATGTCGTGAGGTCCTGCCATTACGACGGCCACAGCGAGTCCTTCTACGCCACGCTCTCCAGCAGCGACCGCACTGGCCCGTTTGGCCTCTTGCGGACCCCGAGGTGGCGCGGCATCGCGCAGCACACGCAGCCACCGGCTTCGGTCACGAAGAACATTCAGCGGGCGTGGTATCTGGGCAAGCACGATGTCCTGGTCATGCAGGACCCGGACGATCCAGCTACCTTCCACATTGGCTATTGGCTGATCACGCCCACCAGCGGCGACTGGGAGAAGGTCCGACCCGACCCGGGCTATGGCAGCCCCATTCTCAAGGATCATCTGGACGAATTGAACGGGCACCTGCACACGCTGCACAAGGGCAGCAGCGGCTTCTATGTCATGCGGTGGAACCTGCTGACTGGCTGGATCACCCGCCTGGACTTGGACGTCAGTAGCAGCGCGACCGTGACCCTGTTCTTGTTCGCCCCGGACTTCGATGCCTACATCATCGGCACCAAAGACCGGCGGCTGATCTTGCTGGACGCCAACACCGGCAAGACGTATCACAGCACCACCAAGCTGCACACCGACAGCGCCAAGGGCTTGTGCATCTCCGGCAACCTGGTGGGTCTGCTCTATGACGGCGGCATCGTTTACTACGACCCGTTCAAGAAGACGACGCTCCGACGCTATGGCTCCAACGGCAGCGGCTACGCGTCGGCCGGCAATCTGGGTGGATCGATCTGCCTGGCCCAGAACACCTGGACCGGGCACCTCACGATCGTCAAGAGCTCCGGGGGCAGTGCGGTCTACATCAACGCGATCCCCTCCATCCCCGAGCCGAAGATGGAGAAGGTCAAGAAGAAGGTGGCCAAGGTCGAGAAAGAAAGCCGCTACATCAATGGCCGCCTGACCACCGTGAGCAAGACGGTCTGCGAGGAGAAGGAGGTCTGGGAGGACCACACCGACTACATCGGTGGCTGGACTCGGGACTGGAGCTACCGCCTGCCCGGCAGCTACAGCTATCACGGTCTGGAGGGCATCAGCTCCTTGGCCGCCGCCATGTGGAGTACGCTGGTCGATGAGCCTTCAACCGGCTCGGCTCGCTGGGGTGCGGGCCTGAGCCGCCGCTACTTCTCCCTCTCCAGCTTCGAGTGCCTTCACGCCTATGCCGTTGGGACGGTGCTTTATCCGTACAAGAAGACCACCCGCTATATTGAGCGGTACCGCTTCGACTACCTGCTAGACGGCGAGCGCACGGTGGCCGATCTGATGGCCAATGAGATGCTGCTGGCCGTCAACGGCTTCCGCACCCTGATCGACGGCAAGCTCTATGTCTCTCCCCAGCGCACGGCCCTGGCCAGCGCCTGGCACTTCACCCCGCATCAGACCGTGGCCGACTCGGGAAAGGTGACCTTCACCGGACGGGCCTCCAGCGCCAATCGCGTCCGCGTCGAGTTTGCCGACGCCTCCGACGACTACCGCCGAGACTTTGGCGAGGCCAATGACGAGTACGATGAGAACGCCCGGGGGCGTGTGGTCACGACAAACCTCGCCGCCAATGGCGTTACCCGCCTGGGCCATGCCCGCAACCTCGCCCAGCAGCTCTGCGATGCCCTCGCTTCCAACCGCCGGCAGGTGACATTCAAGACCCACTGGATCGGCTTTGTCCTCTCGCCCGGCGATGGCATTGAGGTCAGCGACGAAAAGCTGGGCCTCAGCCGCTTCCTGGGCCGGGTGACCAGCATCTCCGAAAACGAGAACAACGAGATCGAGATCACCGCAGTCGAGCACCAGCCCGTGCGCGACTACCTGGCATCCAGCCAGTGGGGCAGCGACGAGGACGAGACGGCGAGTTGTGCCGCCCTGGCCACCAGCGCCGAATATCGTCATGGCCTCTGCATGAGCCCGATGCACGCCGCTGTGTTCGAGGACGACAACGAGCCGCGGCTGGTTCCCGTGGCTGGCCTGTCGCCCAAGAGCAAGTTCGCCGAGCAACTCCGGGTGGACTACAAATTCGATGACGATGCCAAGTGGACCAGCCTGGGGAAGATGGACTCCAGCTTCGGCGGCTTTGTGGTGGGAAACGTTTCAGCCAAGAGCCGCACCCTGGTGATCGACGGCCTTCACGGCACCCCCGAGCGCAAGATCCTCGGTGATCTGCCGGTGATGCTGGCCCGCCATGAGGCCCTGGGGCCGCAGTCACCCCGTCCGGTCGGGGGCGATGAGGCAGCCCTGGCGACCACCTACGTCACCGCCAACCATGCCTTTGGCGCTCGCCGGCCCGACGGCCAGACCTGGACGGCCGAGATCCCGGCCATCGCCTATGCGTACCGGGTACATGCTGTCTCCGACGAAGATGGCTGCTTCCAGCCTGCGCTCTATGTCCAAGGCCTGGACGCTTGCGATGACACCTCGCAGGATGCCTATATCCCCTTGGACCAAGTGCCCAGCTTTCCCTTCTACTTCAAGGACAACCAAAGCGGCAGATCCTACGTCGTGCGAAGCGATGATGCGGCGACGGACGAGCCCGGCCCCATCCTTGCCGATTGGTCAGCGATCATGCCGGAGGATGTCTGCCCTTACGTCTGCGGCTGCGAAGTCCTGGTCGAGAACGGCCAAAGCACCCTCAACGCCGACGTGCGCCTGCGGGCGCTGGGGCGGTTCTACGATGCCAAGAGCTGGGCCCATGGCATCGGGGTCCTGGGCGACCAGACGCTTCAGTGCGAGCTATGGGACGCCAACGACAGCTACTTCTACAACCGCGTCACGCTGTTCTACCCGCTGGTCAATGGCAAGCCCGTGAGCTTCGACAATGGCCAGGCTTTCCTGGACAGCCGCGATGGCATGCCGCCCTGGGGCCTGACCCGCGCCCCGCTGACCGTCAAGCAAGGCGATGTGGTCAGCTTCATCTGGGAGTGCTGGAACGTCTCCGATGGCGCAGTGACCAGCCGCATCCTCGGCCCGGTCACGCTGAACCTGGAGCCGCTGGGCACCCCCGTCACCGCTGGCCTGCCCGCCAATGCCTGGTAT
>JBLNDH010000227.1:0-9307 GCA_050261455.1 Bacillota bacterium | reverse complement strand
CCCCCCAACCCGCCAAAGCCCCCCTCAAGAAACCCGCCGCCCCCGCCCCCGTCGCCGCCTCGTGACCCCGTTTATTGAGAGTCAGACAAATCCTGTCGGTGAAAGCAGAACCCGCGAAAGTTCGTTTTCGAGGTATTGGATGAAGATGTGCCACAGAGCACACAAAGGACACAGAGATGAATGCATTCAATCCATCTGTTCCTCTGTGTTCTCTGTCTTCTCTGTGGCAAGTCTCTTCTTCGCGTTCCCTTCGTGCCTTCGCGTCTTCGCGAGCTCTGCTGCCAAACGTCGACCAGCGCAAAAGGACGACCCTACTTTTCTGACTCTCAATAGCGGCCGTTTAGCGGCGGCCCGCAGGGCCGGGCTCTCACTCCCTCCCCCAACCAAGCAGGACTCAAAACCCTATGGAGTCCGCTCCACCGTAGCACCCACACCGCACCCCGGGCGGCTCGCCCATGCATTCCCTTCAGTACACCGCCACCTCTGCCAGATCCTTCCCCATTACAGTGATTTACCTGTGCTCATCTGTGCCCCATCCGTGGCCAAAAAGAACGGACCCCCCGGCGTCTCGCCCGTGCGCATCAACGTGCATGGGGTATGCACTCCGCCAAACCCCTTCGCTGATTGCTTTAAGATTTTGCTTGCATCATGTGATCTTGTGTGAAATAATTCACATAATCCCAATCGGGGCCGCTGCTTGGGCGCAGCCAGTTGAATGCCCTGTTCTTGGGGAAGTGAGCCTCTCGGATCAGGGCTCCAAGCCAGATTGAATCTCACACATCGCAGGAGGAATCATGGGACGGGCTACTGTCGTTCTCGGCAGTGTCGCGGTTGGCGGGCTCTTGGCGTTGGCATCGGCAGCACACGCCGAAACTCAATACACCATCATCGCCGCCAGTGGCCAGCAGGCCCCAGGCATGGCGGAAGGAACAACCTTCGCGCCCTGGGTCAGTGAGACCGCCCCCTATGTCGCACCCGGCGGCCAGGTGATTTTCCATGGCTGGGCACAGACCCCAGACAACTCCATCACCGATGGCCTCTGGATCGGTAAGCCCGGGCAAATCCAACTTCTGGCCCGCACGGCGGAGCTGCATGCTGCATCGGGGTTGGGCCTTCCTTGGAAATTCCAAAGCTTCAGCGATCTGGGGATCTTGGATTCGGGCCAAGGCTATTTCCACGCCACTACCCTTTATAGCGACGGTCGTACGTCTTCCAGGGACTGGATGGGACAACCAGGTTCGCTGCGGGCTGGTGCGGGCATATTCCCTTCACAGATTAATCCAGCCGGACAGTGGGTGGCGGTCGGACCGCAAATCGTTGGCTATGGAAATGTGCACTCGCCTAAGGACAGTCAGGCGCTCCTCATGTATGAAGATCAAGCGCCGGGGACCGAGGGACACTTTGGTTTCATGTCGGCTGCAAACGCTCGCATCAGCCGAACCGGAGAGGTGACCTTCTTGAACGAGTTTGTCGTTAGCCAATCCCCAACCTCGAACACGACAAGCACAGGCATCTGGTCTGGCGTGCCCGGCAACATTCAACTGGTCGCCAAGCTCGGCGGCGCAGCTCCAGGCACGCCCAGTGGTGCCCAGTTCACCCGCCTGGATCAACCGCAGGCCGGCGACCATGGTCTGACCGTATTCGCCGCTGAACTGACTGGCACGGGGGTGACCCCACAGAACAGGTTCGGGATATGGGCCGGGACGCCGGGAAATGTGCAACTGGTGGTGCGCAACGACGGCCCTGCACCAGACCTGGGACCGAATAGCCGAATATACCTGAAGGAGTCTGGACCTGCCTGGGCTTCGCCTGCGCCGCTCCCCTATGTGGAAACCAAAGGTAGCCAACTGGCATTCATGGGCGAAGCATTGACCTCCGACGGGACGAAAGTTGGTAACGGTATTTGGGCAGGCTCGCCCGGAGCCATTCATCTTATTGCCAAGCCTGACGATCCGGTGCTCGGGGTGGGAGATGCCCTGCAGATTGGGGGTATCCAAACAGGATTTAAACTCAACAGTGCAGGCCAAGTCGCCTTCATTGCCGGTCTTAAAGGCCAAGGCGTCGATATCTCCAACGATGGTGTGCTCTGTCTGGCCGATCCCCAAAATGGCATTCAGGTGTTGCTGCGAGAGGGACAGACTCTGGCCCTTGGCCCAGATGACCTTCGCACCATTGGCCGGTTGGGCGATCATCCATTCTCGCTGAGCGACACCGGCGAGGTGGCCATCGAGCTGCAATTCGCCGACAACTCCTGGGGCA
Organism: Bacillota bacterium; assembly: GCA_050261455.1. Lineage (GTDB taxonomy): Bacteria > Planctomycetota > Phycisphaerae > Tepidisphaerales > Tepidisphaeraceae > JAPLNB01. Next base: position 7,048 of record JBLNDH010000227.1, on the reverse strand, counting down.
TCGTAATGATAGCCGTCCCCGAACCAACGAGCGGCTTGGCTCTGGCCGCCGGTGCGACGCTGCTCCTCGGCCGAAGACGAAGAATCTGATCCAAAGCCCCGCGTACCATCGAACTTTCGGGTGCCACTGGCGGCCTGTCCGCCAGTGATGTAAGGCGGGCTCCGCCCACCTTGCCATCGTTGCGCTTGGGCCGAAAATCCAGAATTCTTTTCTCGATTTTCCCCGGAAAAACCGCATTTCCTCCCCACCCCGTTGCGCTCCAAATCGCATTCCAGCGCAACACCCCCGTGGATAGGGAGGCACTGTGTATGCGCGTTTGGCTCATCCTATCCCTGTTTCTTCCCACCCTCACCCCCACCCCCCTTGCGCGCTCCTCTCCCTCGCCCCTCCCCTTCGTCGCTTCGTCGCTCTGTCGCTTCGTCGCTCTCCCAACCCCGCAACCCCTTACGCAATACGTTCTTACGCATTACGCACGGGTGGCTCCCGGTGTGCCCAAGGTGGCTCCCGGTGACTCCCGGTGGCTCCCGGGAGGTCCCCGGTGTGCTCCGAGCATACCCGCCGTGGTCCCCAACCCCGCTACGAGTCTTCCCCCGGCCATCCAACGGACTGATTTGTCTTCTGCTCAGCTCCCCGCCTACCATCTGCCAATAAGTTGGGTCGAGGCTCTGGCCCCGTTCGGGCCCCGTATTCCTGTAGCATCGCGATCAACCTGCAGTCCATTTTCAGGAGGACCTCTCATGTCTGCCGTTCTCACCAACGTGCGCTACCTGGCTGCTTCCCTCATCTTGGCTCTGCCTTTGTCTGCCCACGCCAGCATCGTGGGCATTTCCGGCACCATGTCCAACTTCGATGTCTTCAACGAAACCGGCACCAACGCCTACGGGGCCGAACTGGAACTGGAGGGCGTCCATTCATCCGACCTGACCAAGACCTTCCCGTCGCACTTCAACAGCATGGCGATGACGGATTACTCCACCGGCACGACCTTCGGCACACGCGTCACGTTCACCGGCTACAACTTCGATCCCGCCGGCTACCTCATCCCCACCGTCGGCCAGAGCACCAATGGCCACTATGCCGTGAACATCAAGGGGGCCGAGCACTTCGGCTTCGCCGTGGCCTCGCAACCCACCGCCACTCGCTTCTACTGGCTCGACCAGGGTTCCCAAAGAATCGGCACCATGCCCCTGGCCATCCCCGGCCCGACTTGGACTTATGTCCCTCCCGCCATCCCCAACAATCCGCCGGTGATCCAGGCCGTGGTCCAAGTCCCGGAACCCGCTGAAGCTCACGCCCAGATGCCCGATTCCATTTGGATGAAGGTCTACGTGACCGAAATGGAGCGCGAAGTCGATCTGATGGAACTGCTGTCTGGCCCGGGCATCGTGCCGCAGGGCGAGACCGAAGTCGAAACCGAATGGGAGCTGCTCGAAGGCGGCAAGATGTCCCAGTCCGAGGTTGAAGTCAGCGAGAAGGGCGTCTCCATCGTCCGTCGCTACGAGTTCTTCCAATACACCGGCGCCTACTCCGAAGAGCACGAGCCCCTCTCCACCTACACCGGCGTCGGCGAACCTCCCGCCAATGAGCTCGGCCAGTTCATCGCCGCCAACATGGTCGCCGCCGTCCTGGAAGTCCCCGAGCCCTCAACCCTGGCATGGCTCCTCGCCCTTGCTCTACCAAGCTGCCTGGCACGCCGTCGTTTGTTTGCGTAGAGGCGGTCTACCGCTGAAGGTACAGGTAGATGGGCAACTCTGAAACCGGAATGGCGCCGGCATCACGGACTTCGATCGCTGCCGGCGAATCCTTCGTCAGCGGCATCGTTTCCGCCCGCGTGATCTTCCAGCCGGCCAGGTCGAGCGAAACCGTCCCCTTCCGCCCCGAGCCGGTCGGCGACCACACGGCGACGATCCGCCGGCCCGGATCACTGCCGTGGGTGAACTCATACGCGTAGGCGTCGCCCGTCTTCTCCAACAAGACCTTGGAGAACCGGAAATCGCCGAGGCTCTTCTGCAGGTGGACCAAGGCGTAGTAGGCGGGCTTGGGGACAAACTTGCGCGTGATGCCGGCCGAGCCATGGACGTGAGGCGCGTCGTCGTCGTTGAAGAAGTAGATGTAAGCCCGCTCGACCGGCAAGTTGCAGAAAAGCAGAACCGAGCGGACCAGGTACTTGGCCTGCTCCTCGTCGCTGACGCCAACCCACTTGGCGAATTCCGTCTTGGGATCGGGGGCCTTGGTGCTGGCATCGTAGCCAAACTCGGTGATCCAGATCGGCTTGCCCTTGGCATGCTGATCACGCCAGTCGGCCAAGGTGCGAACGTCCTTGAGATAATTCAGACGCGGATCTTCGGGAAACGATCGCCGCCAGGTGGGATAAGGCTCCAGTTCGGGATAGGTGTGGATGGTCAGGATATCCACCAGATCCGACAGGCCTTCGAGGGTCGTGACTGACTTGGCGTAGTCGTGGGATTTGCCGGTGATGAGATTGCAGGAAGCGATGCGGAGCCGAGCGTCGCCGGCACGAAGCCCCTTCGCCATCGCGCTGAAGATGCGAGTGTACTGTTCGTCGGAGTACTTGCCCGGCTCGTTGCCGATCTCGACGGATTCCACCAAAGGCGTCTTGCCCGCTGGGCCAAAGTGAGTGGCGAAGAGCTTGCCATACGCAAATGCCTCGGCCTCCATGTCATGCCAGCGGTCGGCCGGGATCGATTCGAACATGAGCGAGACATTCGTGCGATACCCCGCCCGTTGCCAGGAGCCATAGACATTGGACCAATCGACGCGGTTCTTGGCAAAGGGGAACTCGGGCAGCGCCGCGGTGTCTTTGTCGAGATCCCAGTTCACGGGGTGGTAATCGCGGACCAGGGTGCAGACGGGATTGTAAAGATCGGGTTTGAACAGGACGGTGTGGCCATTGATGCCAAGAAAGTCCTTGATCAGAGGCCGCTCACCACCTTGGCTGGGAGCCGCAGCGTGGGCAGAAATGGCAAGCAGGTTCAGAACAACAAAGCAGCAGAAGGATTTCATGGGCTTCCCAGTCGGCCGGGCCGACATCCTTGTTGAACATCCGATTTACGAGGTGCTCATTCTACGTGGATCCGGGAAGCTGCCATAGCGCATCGAGCCCTGCTGAAGGCTGACTGTTCTTAGTCGCGTTTCTTTCGCCGCGAGGAGACCTCGCGAGCCTTGCGAGGTCGATCTGAGGCGGACGAATCGGCTGGCGGAGCTTCTTGGGCTGCCAGGAGGCTATCGGAGAAGAAGTAGATCTCGCGGGTCTCCACCGTTGCCAGAATCCCGCCGGGTACAAAGCAACAGGCTTCGATGTTGTGCTGGCGATCGAAAGGCAATCGCATGATCGGCGTTTGGGCCGCCCGAGCGGGTTGGTTATCAATGCGGAACACATCGAGCGATTGGAAATTGACCACCGCCAGGAACTGGCCGTCCGCGCTGATATCGGCGGCGGTGACCGGCGAATGAATCGGGAGCGTGGCGACCTCCTGTAGGACAATTGTCTCCGGCTGCGTATCCAGGGGGAACGAATACAAGCCGGCGGCCTGACGCCGGGTGGCTTTGGAAATGAGGTATCCCTTCCCCTGATGGATGAACAGGCTTTCACAGTTGAATGGTTCATCGGGAAATGCCAGATGCCAGGCTTGGGCGACCTTCAGTGGCTGCGTTGACGAGGCAGGGTTATAGGGGTCGGGCTCGCCGATGCGCAGCACCTCGATGGCATCGCGTTTGCCGCCATTGTTACCGATGTTGCCGATGTAAAGGTTCCCCGCGTCATCAATGGCAATGTCCTCCCAGTCGTCATTCTTGGCATCAATGCGAAACTGGGAAATGAGTTGCCCATCGCGATTGATCGCGAAGAGGATCGGGTCGTTGCCTTGATCGTTGTGTGTCCAGAAGACGCCGGGATGCTTGCGGCTGGCGATGATTCCCGAACTCTCCGCGATGGCTCGATCCTGGATCGACCCGATCTGACAGGCGGCTAGACCTGAAGAAGGTTGCCCCTCGCTCTTCCAGGCGAAAGACAAGCCGATGCCGCTTAAGCATGCCAGGGTTATCAAACCAACCACGATTTTGGCCACGCCACGTTTGGGACCCGATTTGCTCATCGATACTCCTGAGGTTCACTTGGAAGACTTAGTGGGGGGCGAGGCCTGATCGGTTTCAACAATTCATTTCTGGTGAAACCCCCGGCGAACTTGCGCCCACTAACAGTTATGCAGGAGCCTCGCGATTGCGCTGGGCCTGTTTGGAGGAATCACCATGCGCCGGGCATTCACTCTTGTCGAACTGCTCGTAGTGATTGGCATCATCTCGGTGCTGATGGGCATTCTCTTGCCGATGATGGGAAAGGTGCGCCAGCAGAGCGCCGGCACGAAATGCGCCAATAACCTGCGGCAGCTGGCCACCGGCTGGACCCTCTACACCGATGTGAACCAGGGGATCTCGTGCCCCGGGCGATTGCCCCGATATCCCATCAGCGTGTATGGGCTGGGCGACGATGAGCAATACCGACCCCGGTGGTACGAACTGTTGGGGGCCGTGGTGAAGAAATACGCGGCCCAGTTTCCCAAGCCGATCGAGGATGATAGCTGGACGATCCAGAGCGAGCTGTTCCTGTGTCCGGCAACCCCCGATTGGCGCAACAGTCGAAACTACGCCTACGGCTACAACTACCAGTTTCTGGGAAATGCCCGCCCCCGACCGGACGGCCGATGGATCAATTACCCCGTGCGGGCCAGTTCGATCAAGGCCGCGGAAACCGTCATGGCGGCGGATTCCCTGGGCACCGCCGCCGGAAAACCTGCGAGCCGGCGCAGTGGCTACTATGCCGATGGCACTCGGGACCCGTATGCGCTGGGCAACAAGGGGTGGGCCTTGGATCCGCCTCGGCTGACGGCGAAGTCCGATTATGCCGATCCCGAGCGCCGCAACCCGGAGGATCGATCCGGCCCGGACCCTCGACATGGGGGCAAGGTCAATGTGGCGTTCTGCGACGGGCATGTGGAGGCCATGACGCTGCAGCAGCTCGGATACGTGGTGCGCGCCGACGGGAGCATCGCGGCGACGGACCCTCGGGCGACCAACCGGCTCTTTTCCGGACGTGCTGAAGATCGTGACCCGCCCGTCGCCTACTGAAGGCCCAAGGCACTGGATCAACCCTCGCCATCAACATAGAGGAGACGTTATGAGTTCATCACCCACTGCATCGAAAAACAGTTCTGTCCCGGCACCTGTGAAACAGCCGTCGTCGGTGCAGCGCAGCCTGATCATCGGCGTATCAGTCGGGATCGTCGTGATTGGAGCCATTGCGGCGCTGCTCTGGTCCAAAGGTTCCGACGAGACTCCCCGCCTGAATGCCGACACGGTATCACTGGCGAAGTTCGCTTCGACGGATCAATACACCAAGCTCCCCTTCGACAAGCAACGGCTGTATATGAAAGTGTTGGAGGATCGCGACGATAACAATGAGCTGAAGAAGGCATTTGCCGCAGGCCGGCTTACCGAGGCGGAGTATCGCACGGCCCTGCAGGAGGCCTGGCTGGGTCAGCAGCTCAAACGCAGCGAGCGGTTCACCTCGCTGCCCGCGCCGGCCAGGGCTCTGTACATCTCGGAACTGCTCAATAAGAAGGCCAAGGACAAAGCGAAAGATAACAAGAACAGCAGCGGCAGCTCCAAGCGTGATGCCGCTGACGAAGTGAAGCGCGATGACACGCTGGAGAAGATGCGAATCGCCGCTTGGCCGCCAGAGGTTCGGATGCAATGGGAGGAGTACCGTCGCGCCTACGAGGACCAGAAGAATGCCCGGGAGAAAGCGGCCGCGGCAGCGGAGAAGGATAAATCCGAATGATGGGGGCTCTTGGCGCGAAGGAGACAGAAGAGGCCCACGAATCTTCACGAATCCACACGAAGAGTGTTGTGCCGCAGACACAACCTGTCATTGGTGAAGATTCGTGGGTAGTTCCTCAGGATTCCCAGCAAAATGCTCGCGACGGGTACATCAGTCCTGTGATTCGGTGAGGTGTTTCCGTTCCGCGCGAGCGAAGCCCATGCGCACGGCCCCGAGCAGGATGAGGATGATTCCGCTGCCGACCATGCTTTGGCCGGCGAGGATCTGCGTTTGGGCCCACTCCCAGCGGCTCTTGGTGATGCTGTATTGACGGCCCTCGGCGGTCAATCGCCCCCGCTCGTCGCGGGGTTTGGGACCAGACAGCGCATAAGCCTGTGCGGTCGCGGCGGGCTGGGTGGTTGGAGACGTGAAGGCATCGACCTTGCGATCTCCAAGAAGCCAGGCGCCTGTGCCGACGCCCGCCAAGCCGACTCCCAGCGTCAACATCATCAGGCCTTGCCGGAAGGAGACCAGCCAGGCCGGTTGCCCGCCGGGAAAGTCGCTGAGGCCTTTTTCCAAGGCCGCCTGCATCAGCGAAAACTCGTAGCGATTCCGCTGAAAACGAAGAAGGACGATCCCGCCCACGGCCAGCAATGCCGCTGCTACGCCGAAACCGGTGATGAAGTTGTCCCAGACGCTCGAAGCCAGTAGAGGAGCAAGCATAGTGATCCTGATTTTTTCCTAGTGCGTTAGTGTCTCTCATATCCTGATTGGTTTCGCAAATCCAGGCGGTTTCTTGAAACCATCCCTCGGTGTCCCCACACTACTTTGATAAGATCTGGACGTGGATGAGCGAGAACATGGATTGCCCGGCTTGGACCGGTTGCGCCGACAAGATCCGGCTGCATTTGAATGGCTTGTGGATCAGCACCAGTCTCTGGTGCTGATGCTGGGCCAGTCCATGGGCTTGTTTGGGATGGATCTGGAGGATGCGGCCGCTGAAGTATTCAGCAATGTCTACCGCGCTTTGCCGAAGTTTGAAGCCCGTTCCTCGTTGCGCTCGTGGATCTACCGCATTGCGATGCGGACCCTGGCTCATTTTCGCCGCCGTCGCCGGCGGCAGGTGATCGCCACTTTGCCAGAAGACATCCATGATCCGGCCCAGGCTCCGCCCGATCAGCGGCTGGCCGATGGTGAGATCCATGACCGTAT